>DASZWQ010000066.1 GCA_035546535.1 Pirellulales bacterium
AACGGTCAATCTGGGGCCAGCGACGTTCGACGCCGCAACCTCGACGGCGACGTGGACGCTGAGCGCGCCCTACGCGCCGCTCGCGTCGGGCAGCTATCTGCTGGTTTTGAATGGCCACTCGGCCGATGCAGTGCACGATTCGTCCGGTACGCAGCTCGACGGAGCCTGGACGAATGGAACGAGTGTTTACCCTTCAGGAAATGGGACGCCCGGCACCGACTTTTCCTTCCGCTTCAACGTTCTTCCAGGCGACATCAACCAAGACGGGATCGCCAATAGTCAGGACCTGGCTCTGCTCAGTTCGCAATGGAACCAACCTGGTGCACCCCTGGCGGACACGAATGGCGACGGCATTATCAACACGCAGGACATTGCCACGGTCTCTGCGGCGTGGCTCAATCATCAGACCACGCCGGTCAATGTATTGGGGACAGCCGTGTCTCTGAATCCAGTGCCCGGCTCGATAACGTCCGACAAGACGGTCGCACTTTCGGCCCAGGTCGTGTCGAATCCCCAGAGCCTCATTAGCCCCAACGAAGGGACCGTGACCTTTTTCAGCGACAATGTGCCGCTTGGCACTGCCGCCGTTGTAGAGGGAACCGCCGATCTGGCGAACGTTTCCTTGCCGGTTGGCCAGCATACGATCTCGGCGGTGTATAGCGATGCCGGTGGAATCTTTGCCAGTAGCGCGACCGCCGCCATCGGGCCTGCGTCCACGATCGTCACGGCGGCCGGTGGTGGTGTCGCCGACGGTGATCCATCCATAGAGGCTCTCCTGCACGACGATCGCGGCGTTGCCGTCGATAGCCAAGGAAACGTCTACATCGCCGACACGCACAACGATCGCATTCGCCGGATCGATCATAGCACGGGCATTATCACGACCGTGGCCGGGACCGGCGACGAGGGATACGCGGGCGACAATGGCCTGGCTGTTCTTGCGCAATTAAATGCACCGAACGCCGTAGCCGTCGACGCTGCGGGCGATCTGTTTATTGCCGACGCCGGTAACGACGTGATTCGCAAAGTTGATCACGCGACGGGCATCATCACGACCATCGCCGGCACGGGCACTGCCGGCTTTAGCGGTGACAATGGGCCGGCGGTCGACGCGGACTTGGACTTCGCCTATGGAATCGGCAGTTCCTTCGCCAGTCCTACGCCTGCTGTCTTGGCGACGGATGCCGCGGGCGACGTTTTTATTCTGGACTTTAACAATGCTCGGATTCGTGAAGTGGATCATGCGACGGGAATCATCACCACGATCGCCGGAAATGGAACCCGGGGCGACACCGGTGATGGTCATCTGGCGACACAGGCCGAGATCGCTCCACTCGGCTTAGCGACGAACGCCGCGGGAGACGTGTTCTTCGCCGACGGAACCGGCGTCCGCAAGATCGATCATGCAACTGGGATCATCACCCGTGTTGTCGGCGGTGAGAGTGACGTGACTTCCGACTCGAGCTTTGCGGAAGCCGACACCATCGCGATCGACGCGGCCGGCAATCTATTCATTTCCGATTGGGCTGGATGGAGCATTCACGAAGTTGATCTTACCGCTGGCACCATGACAGTCGTTGCCGGCGGCGGAACCGAGACCAGTGACAACGTCTCGGCACTCGACTATCAATTGTCGTATCCGCTCAGCGTTGCCGTAAGTCCCGGCGGGGACCTGTTCATCGTTCAGTCCGGCTTCGCCGGGGTCAACAATGAAACGCCGACGAATAACTACTTGCGCGAGGTCAACCATGCCACCGGCCTGATCTCGACGATCGCCGGCGTTGGTTACAGCGGCGACACCGGCCCGGCTACCGACGCGGAATTGAACGCGCCGGGCGACGTTGCCATCGCCCCCAACGGCGATCTGCTGATTGCCGACACGGCGGACAACGTGATTCGCAAGGTCGATCACACGACTGGGATCATTACGACGATCGTCGGCACGGGCGCGCCAGGCGACAGCGGCGACAATGGTCCAGCAACCGCGGCCACGCTGCACGCACCCATCGCAATCGCCGTGGATGCGGCCGGTGATTTGTTCATTGCCGACGCTTTCAACCTGGCCATTCGCAAAGTCGACCACAGCACGGGCATCATAACGACGATCGCCACCACGTCCGAGACTCCGGGCTTTGTTGCCGCCTCGGCGGATGGCGATGTGTACTTTCCAGGAAATTTGAGCGTTTTGAAACTCGACCACACGACCGGCACCATTTCCACCGTCGCAGGAGGCGGGGCCAACAACGGCGATGGCGAACCGGCCACCCAGGCCCGAATTATTCCTGATGCCGTGGCGGTTGATCCGGCCGGAAATCTATTCATCGCCGACGCCAACGATTTCTGCATTCGCGAGGTCAACCACGCCACGGGTCTGATTACCACGGTCGGGCATGCCGCGGGTACGAGCATTGCGCTTGGGCCCGATGGGAATATCTTCGTCGCCAGCAGCATTGCCGGCAGCCAGGTCGTGGAGCTCAACCCGGTCACGGGGATCGCGACTCCCATTGTCGCCGATCACTTTGGCGCGCTCGGTGACAACGGGCCAGCGATTGATGCCAGCGTGTCCGTCGGTGGCGTCGCCGTGGACGCGGCGGGAAATCTGTTTATCGCCGATCCGCAGCACGATCGCGTGCGCGAGATTCTGAAGGGCGCGATCATCAACGTGACCGCGCCACTGCAAGTGGCAGCGGCGTCTCAGGCCGGAGATGAGGGAATCGCGCCGGTCAACTTAGCCGTCGATAGCCTGATGGCGTTCTCCGGTGAGCTGGCTATCGACGGTCAAGCGCCGGCCGCGCAAAGCCATCCGGCGGCGGCCTCGCTTGCCGCTTCGGCAATCGACGACGACCTGTTGGGGGTCATTGCATCCGCCAGAAGATCCGGCAGTAGCTGATAAGCGAAGTCAGAAGGCCTCCCGGCGGGATGCCGAGAGGCCTCTGGCGTGATTAGGCACCTAAGGGTCGATGAAATTACCGGCGTTCTTTTCTCGACGGCAGGCGCCTGTGAATCGTACGGCGCGTCGCGGTAGAATGCGCGCCGGGGGCAAAGGCGTTCGACAGGGGCAGGTCTGTGAGACGTTGCGCGTCGCTTAATGCCTTGTCTATCGTCCGGTCGCCCGCTGTGTTTGGCGGAAGAACTTTCGGAACCGGAATGAGGAGGCATGCCATGGACAGCTTGATTGCCGCGCGCTCGACGACGAATTTGACGAGGATCCGCAGGAGGGCGATTCGCCAACCTTGGTGCACAATGTTTGTGGCAGCGGCCATAGCCTTCGGCTCGGGCGGCATCAAAGTGGCGGCCGACGAATCGTCAGACGATCCGCAGGTTGACGACACGACGTTAGCGGCGCTCTTGGACGTGGCGCGCGAAGAGCTCGAAGCCGACGAGCTTTCGGAGAAGGAAATCCAGCTGCGTTTGAAGATTGTCGAGGATGTCGCCACGGTTAAGGCGTACTTTCCGCACGCCTATCGGGGCCGCCCCGAAATGCGCAATCCGAAGTACTGGACCCAGAATGCCGAGGGGAGCTACGTACCACGCCGAAAGCCTTCGGAAGCGATTCGCGATCTTTGGCGGACCACCAGTGGCATCCGTTGCCACAAGCTTTCGACGCTCGTGATGCTGAAGGGTTTGATCGATGTGGCCGACGACGAGCAACTGGCCGAATTGAACAACATGCTGCGAGACAAGGTCATTCCGAACGACCTGCCCCGGGAAGGATTCGGAACCTTGTTCGACGAGCCAGAGCCGCGCGAAGGGGACATCTTCCAGAACGACGAGTTCCTGCCCGGCGACAATGTATGGTTTTACAATCCGTACTTCGAGCAGCTAAGCGAAAAACTGCAGAGCAAGTACCGCGGCCAGGAAGGGCATCACGTGTTCTACATCGGCGGCGGGAAGGTCATGGATATGTACAGCCGCGAGCCGGTCTCGATCGAGGAATTTCGCGAGACCTTCCTGGAATGGGGGAGCGTGACGACAGTGGCCGACGATGAAGATCTGGAACCGAAGGCCGAGGACTTTCAGATCAAAGGAGTCCAGCGCGTGATTCTCGATGCCGATGAATCAGAATGAATCGTTGCCCAACGAACGAAGATGCAATGCGGTTTTCTGATTGTTTGCCGTGACTCGGTCAACACGGGGGCGTTCATGGACCAACCGATTCCCAACGTGTCTCGCTCTGACGTCGAGCGCATAGCCCGCCACGATTTCGGTCCAGCCGAGGCAGATCGGGCGATGGCGGTGTTGGACGAGTATCAATCAGAAAGCAGTGATCGATCCCGCGTGCAGCTGGCTGTCTTGAAGTTAGCGGCCGGCAATTTACAGCTTTTGCGCCGTCACATGGAAATCGCAAAGAACGATTATCGAGATGTGATTACCGCCGCGGAGTATCCGAGGTTCAGTCGCGAGATAGGTTTTAGCCCAGTCCCTGACTCGCTACGACAGGACGTCATTGACGACGACTGGCGCCAGTACGAGCATTGGCTGCGGCGATGACCGAGGCCCTCTTCGCTAAAACTCGATGTGCGTGACGCCGTCGACTTCGTCGAAGTGGCCGATCTTCAGCACCATGCCGCCCGAGCCGGGCATTTCGACGACGAAGGCCGGATCGCACACGACCACGGGGGGCGTTGCCACGGCCACCGCGACACTCGACAGATACGAAAGCGAGAGGGACAGCGCGATGAACCACGGAATCGTGCCCGCGGCCATCCGCACGAGCTGCTTTCGCTTGGCGCTTGAGACGTCGTTCTCGATGCAATACTGATCGATCACGTCGATGCGATCGAGCTCGCTGGTCAGGTCGAGCATCTGGTCAAAGCTGCAACCGTCGGTGCGGCACTTGCGATAGGTGTTGGCCGCCTTTAGCGCCAGCTTCCGGCGCTTGAATTCCAGGTGGGCCTGCAGTTTGTCGATGGCCCTTTGCTTGCGGGCCACGGCCAGCTTCATGATGCCGCGCGGGATTGCGAGACCAAGATTGGCGGTCGCCTCCACGGCCTGCATCGGTCGCCGATAGAGCGCCCGGCGACGATACGCGGCAAAGACCTCGGTTTGCACCTTCTCGACGGCCGCCATCAGATCGTCACGCGTCGTCAAAATCAGTTCGTCGCCGATTTCCACGCACAGCGGTTTCAGGTAATAAACCTTGGCCCCCTCTTTCATGGCGGGCCCGCTCAAGAATTCGTCGAGCCGGGTTTGCACCGACGCAGGAATCGTGTCCGTGATTTTGTCGAAGTCTTTTTGCTCGGTCACCGTAACGAAGAACTTTCCTTTCGGCAGGCGAATCGAAGCCTCGAACAGGTCGAACTCGCGCACCTGCGTGAAATCGTCGCGATGCTTCTTGACGACCGCGTCCCACCGCTTGTCCTTGGAGGCGAACGGCCGCGTCTCGCGGAGCATGGTCTCGGCCAGCGCCTTGTTCTCATCCTTCGGCGGCACCCAAACGGGCTTTCCGACCCAGGATCCGAACGGCTTGAGTTCTTGTTCCAGCGTGAACGGTTCGGCGGTCGCCGGATCCACGATCGAGGGAACGACGCGACGAGGGGCACTTCGCTGGGACACAGAGCGAGCAATGTTCCGAGGCATGTCAGGTCTCCGCAGAAAAGAGGCGACGCCAATGCCGAAGTTAGAAGTGTGCACCGTCAGGTGCATTCGCAGGTTATTGTCTCGAATCCGCCAACGGGTCGCAACATAATTTGCCGGGAGCATAGGCGTTTTCCCGCGAGATTCGATTCGCGCGCAAACCGTGTTTTCGCGCTTCCGAGTGGGACGCTAGCCACCTGACTTAGCGCGGGGGCGCCGCGTCCTTTCGTCTCATTTCGAACTGCTCGAACTGCGGTGGAAGCCTGACGGCACACGATTGCGGAGGGCAGCCGCGTTCAGTGTCCCAACAGCTGCAATTGGTAGCGCGAGGATAAGTCAGCGACCCATTCCGCGGAGTAGGTCACTCCGTATTTCGTGGCGAGCGCCTGGCGTGCTTCGGGATCATCGGATTCGGCCAGCTCGAGGAAATAGGCTTCGAAGCCAGCGGGTGAGATCACCTCGAGCAATCGCGCGGGAGCGGGGCCGGGATTCCAGAACGTGTGCATCAGTCCGCGCGGCTTGATCAGATAGCTGCCGGGCCCGGCGATGAACTCCCGGTCACCAACGCGCGCCCCGACGGTTCCCTCCAAGACGTAGGAGTATTCGTCTTCATTCTGGTGAACGTGCGGCAGCACCAATCGGCCGGGCTCGATCGGATGCTCGACGATGGCAAAGGCCCCGCCCGTATCCTGGCCCGACACTTTGAAGACGACCCCCATACCGCCGAGCGATACGGACCGCCCTTCACCTGGTTTCACGGACAAATGTGGAGCGCTCATCGCTTAGCCTCCCATGCGAGTTCATCGCTTTGCCCTGCTTGGATTATACCCGTGTGAACCACGACCAATGGGCACGGCTAGGACGCCGAGCGGCGCTTCGAGCAGTTCGTGTCGCGCAGGCACTTGACAGGCGATATACTGGGGCGAGACTTTCTGGGCAGGAGAATCATGTATGAATCCGAACAAGGCCTTGTGGGAAAAGGGAGACTTCACGCGCATCGCCGAGAGCATGCGCGAGAGCGGGGCGGCGCTCGCGGAAAGTTTTGGGATCACGCGCGGGTTGGCGATCCTCGACCTGGGCTGCGGCGACGGAACGACCGCGCTTCCTGCGGCGAAGCTGGGCGCGAAGGTATTGGGCGTGGATATCGCCCGCAACCTGGTCGAGGCCGGCAATCGGCGCGCTCAGGAGCAGGGGCTGGACAACTGCAAGTTTCAAGAGGGAGACGCCTGCGATCTCGGCGGGCTACCGGATCAGACATTCGATCTGACCGTGAGCATCTTCGGAGCGATGTTCGCGCCGAAGCCGTTTGACGTCGCGAAAGAGACCGTGCGCGTGACGCGGCCCGGCGGACGGATCATCATGGGTAACTGGATTCCCAACGATCCGACGCTCGTGGCGCAAATCTTGAAGATCTGTTCCGCGTTTACACCGCCGCCGCCCGAGGGCTTTGTTAGCCCCATGACGTGGGGCATTGAGAGCCACGTCGTCGAGCGCTTCGTCAGAGCGGGCATAAGCGCCGATCGCATTTCCTGCACGCCGGATACGTTCACCTTCAACTACGCAGGTTCGCCGGCGGCGTATGTCGAGGAGTTCCGAAGGTATTACGGCCCCACGATGAACGCTTTCGAAGCGGCGGAGAAAAACGGTCGGGCCGAGGAATTGCAGCGAGAACTCGAGGCGCTCTTTATCAGTCAGAACAGAAGCGGGCGCGCGGACAGGACGTCGATTCCGGCGACCTTTTTGCGCGTGACCGTCGCGCGGTGAATTCGCGCGCAGAATTACGGACGGACAATAAAAACGCCCCGCCGGTGAGGACGGGGCGTTGCGTTTGATTGCGATGGGGGTGCTCTTTCGCGTAGCGAACAAGCATGTTAAGCGCTGGCAATCATGGCCGCGAGACCTGCTTATGCGCCCTCACCCGAAGAGCATGCCACTTAAGCATGCTTATTCCGCCTGTCGGCGGAAACGGCATGGCACACATCTTTACGGCGAGGGCAGCAATCAGCTGCGCGCCGCGAGGGCTTTTTGCCGCTCGGGCACGTCGCGCACCAGGTTCCAGGCCAGGCCGAGCTTTTCCATCGCGACGATCGCGGCGTAAGTGATATCGAGTTCCCACCAGCGGTGCCCGTGACGGGCCATGCGCTGAAAGGCGTGGTGGTTGTTGTGCCAACCTTCGCCGTAGGCGAGCAAACCGACCCACCACAGGTTGCGGCTGTCGTCCGTGGTTTCGTAATTCCGGTAGCCCCACATGTGCGTGGCCGAATTCACGAACCAGGTGACGTGCAGCACGTACACCAGCCGCAGGAACATCCCGTACGCGACGAACGAGCAGGCCGTGTACAAATCCCAACCGAAATAGCCGACCGCGAACAAGGCGAAGCCCAGCACGAAATGCCAGACGATGAACGTCTTGTCGAGGAAGCGCATCACTGGGTCCTTGTACAGGTCGGGCGCGTAGCGCTGGATCAGTTGCCGATGATATTCGCCGCCGCGGTTGGGCGCGAGCCACAGCATGTGGCTCCACCAGAAGCCGTCGCGCGGCGAGTGCGGATCGCCTTCGTGGTCGCTGAATTCATGGTGCTTGCGGTGGACGGCCACCCACATGATGGCCGAGCCTTCGCCGGCCAGTCCACCGACGAACGCCAAAGCGCGGCGCACCCAGGGATAGGTGGAAAAGCTGCCGTGCGTCAGACAGCGATGGAAACCGAGCGTGATGCCGAAGACGCCGGTGATGAATCCGAGGATTAACGTCAGAGCCACGCCCTTCCAGGTGAAGCAGAACAGGGCGCCGATGGCCCCCAGGTGCAGGGCGCCGATCCACAGGATCACGGGCCAGTCGTAGCCGCGCTTCCAGCGATTGGCTTGCGATTCGATGGCCGCCGCTTCGCGCGCCACGCTCGAGCGACGCGCTTGCCCTGAACGAGCTCGGGCCTGATCACGCTTCTTCTTCAGTTTCCGTTTGTGCTTCAGTATCTCGACAGGTGTCACGGACGATTCCCCTTGAATGGTCTGTTGCGGGGCAGGCAGCCCGATGGCGTTTTGCGGCTCAATCGGTGCGGCCGCATCTTGTGGCCGCGCGATCCTACCTGCTTATTCGACGAATTCTAGGAAGGCTTCCGTTTGCGAGTGTCACGTCGCCGTCCGCCGAATGTAAAAGATTGGTAACAAGCGCCGTACATGTCGAAAAACAAAGATTTCCCGGCCCGCGCGGCGCGCAGAAATGCTCTTGACACCACTTTTGGGGAGGAACATGAGCAAGGCTTGAGCCACGGACCGACGTCTCGTCAGGCTGCATTACCGGCCGGAAGGGGCCGATGGCGGCGTCACGCGTGCGTTGCAACGCCGAGCACCAGCGGGTGCTCCAGCTCATAGAAGTCGCGATACTTCATGCGGATCGCCTGCTCGTGGCTGTTGCCCTCGAAGACGATCTCTTCGGCCCAAGTCAGCGACTCGTCGACGATCGTCTCCATGCCATGTTGCGATCCGAAAGGAGGCAACGCGCCGACTTCGCAATCACGGCAGAGTGCCGCGATTTCGTCTTCCGTGGCGAGCTCGATGTCGACCACGCCCATGGCCTGGCGCAATTTGTCCAAGTCGACGCGCGCCGAGGCGGGCACCACGATCAAGTAATAGCAGAATCCATGCGCCGCTTTGAGGACGACGCTCTTCGCGACCCAATCGCCCGAGACGTGTACTGCCTCGGCAACACGTTGAGCGCTGTATGCCGCCGGATGGTCGATGACGTGGAATGTCGCCTGATGTTCCCGCAAGTATTCTTGCACGTTCATGGTGCTCCCCTCCGACAACCAGGCACCCTTTCCCATGTGTCATTCTACCGAGTTGGGCGCCGGGCGTCCTTCGTGAAGTCGCCCGAAGCGGAGCTGTTACACCGAGAAACGCCTGTCCTTGTCGACACAGCCGACAAAAGGCATCGGCCGATGGTTGCGGGCGCGTAACCCGCGAAGACAATTTGCCAGGTGGACAGACCCGTAAACGAATCGGCCGGCGAGCCGGACCTCCGCGACGACCGCTCGGTGCAGCTGCAAAACCGGGCGCGTGGGCGCTCTTCGGGCCGGGCAGCACGCCCGATCCCCGTGGGGGAGCTACACCTGGAAGGTGTTCAAATGCTGCCGGGCGAGCACTTCTTCGACGGCCGTTTCCCAGATTTGGCGTATGGTGTCGTCCTGCAAAGTTGCCAGTTGCGGCGCCTTGCGCAGTTCGTCGGCGAACTTCTTCGGATTCCGAAAGATGGCTGGCGTCATGCTGCAGGGAATCACCTTGGCTTGCTCTTCCGCCCAGACGAAGACGGTGATCCGCTGGTCGATCGAAACCTTGTCGAGTGTATGTGCCATCTCAGATAAAATCCCAAAAGTATTGTCCGTAAAAGCCCCAGGGCGTGCGAGGCCGGGAATACTGACTCTACCCTCCGAAAGAAAAGAGTCCATACGGGTGGACCCGGGGGAGCCGGGGTTCGCCTGCACTTCCCCGTCACGACCCAACCGATCCGGCATACCCGGCATCGCCAGCCACGCACGACTATCGTAGCTTACCCCGCGCTTCGATGGGCCAGACGACTTCCAACCGCCCGTCACGAAAACCGTACAGCTCGTCATGAAAAACGGTCGTCAGATCGGCGTAGCCGGGGATCAATTCCAGTCGGTCGCCGATCTTCAAATCGCGGGCCGTGGGGCCTAATTCCAGTGTCCCGTGCTCGGCCGACAGGCCTTTTACGCGAATATCGTCGCGACCGGCCACCAGGGGCATGGTCAGTTCCATACTCAGTGATTTGCGACCCGCATCGATGATCGCCCGTTCGGGCGCCGGCCGGCTGACGACCGTCGTGAGCACGGTAAGGGCATACTGCAGGTCCGGTATGCGGCAGCGTTTGCGATAAAAGGCATCCATGAAAATGGCGCCGCCGGCCTGAATTTCGGTAATGCCCGGCTGTTCGATGGCGTACAGATACGAACCGGTGCCGCCGCAGGAGACGATCTCGCAGGGCAACCCGGCCCGGCGGATGGCGTCGGCCGTTTCGGTAAGGCTGCCCAGCGCCGCGCGAATGGCCGAGGCCTTTTCGTGCGCGTCACTGACCGTGAGCAGATGCCCTTCGTAGCCCATGATTCCCGCGAGCTCCAGGCCTGGGCTTTCCGCAATCTGACCGGCCAAGGCCAGAGTTGCCCGGCCGGGCAAGGTGCCCACGCGCGAGAGGCCGATATCGACCTCGATCATCGTGCGCAGTTTCAGGCCCGCCTGCGTCATGGCGTCCGAGAGCGGCGTTACCTGGTCCATGTGATCGACGCACACGATCGGGTCGGCGATGCGGCGTAGCTCGACCAGCCGCGCGACTTTGATCGGCCCCACGATCATGTTGGCGATCAAGATGTCGCTGATGCCGGCGGCCGCCATCACCTCGGCTTCGCCGAGCTTGGCGCAAGTAACGCCGATGGCGCCGGCAGCCAGCTCGCGCTGCGCAATGGCCGGAATCTTGTGTCCTTTCGAGTGCGGCCGCCAGGCGACGCCATGCGCCCGGCAGGCGGCCATGACCGCCTGGATATTTGCGTCCATCACATCCAGGTCGACACACAGTGCAGGCGTGTCGAGGGCATCTTTGGCGCAAGCGGCCAGCGCAGGCATTGGCTCCGTCATGCTCATCGGTGGGCACCTTCGTCGGGGGCTGCTGAGCGGGGAATACGCGAGGCAGGCTCGTGCAGGGCTGCGGGCGCCCTCTGATCTTAGAAAGGCCACCCCGAAAGTGCAAAAAGAAAGGTGCGGACATCGTCGAAGCAAGCAACGACCCGCCCCTCTCCAGTGTCACTGCTTCGGTCGACGGGGTGCCACGGGCTGGCTCGTCCGCCCGTGGCCCGTTACGGGTCCGCGCATTCCCGAGCTTGTTGACCCGCTTACCCCTTTTCCGCCGGAATCACGCGCAGTTCGCGCAGCTCCCCGTCCCGGATGACCTGCATCGGCCAGCCCATCCCGATCCGCTCTTGCGTGAGCACGGCGTGCAAGTCGTCGATGCTGGCAATCGACCGGCCAGCGAATTCGACGATCAAATCCCCTTCGGCCACGCCGGCCTGGGCCGCGGGGCCATTGGGCTCGACGCTCATCACCAGCACCGTGGTGTCCTGCAGGATGTCGTGCCGCCGCGCCAATTGCCTAGGCAGCTCGATATTCTGACCGGCCATGCCGATCACGCTGCGCCGCACGCGACCGTAGGCAATCAATTGCGTCGCTACCAGCCGGGCCGTGTTTACGGCAATGGCGAAGCAGATTCCCTGCGCCGGCAGGATCATCGCCGTGTTGACGCCGATCACTTCGCCGTGCGAATTGACCAAGGGGCCGCCCGAGTTACCGGGGTTCAGCGCCGCATCGGTCTGGATGATGTCGTCCATCAGGCGCCCGCTGCCGGCGCGCAGCGTCCGTCCTAGCGCACTTACGACGCCGGCGGTGACCGAGCAACTGAAGCCGAGCGGATTGCCGATCGCGATTGCCAGTTGGCCGACGCGAATCGCTTGCGAATCGCCCAGCGCCACGGCTGGCAGATCCGAGGCGTAGGCCCGAATCACGGCCAGGTCGCTGTCGGGATCGTCGCCGACGACGTCGGCGGCCACTTTCTGGCCGTCGGAAAACATCACGTGAACCTTGCTCGCTCCCGACACGACGTGGCTGTTGGTAACGATCAAGCCGTCGGGCGTAATAACAAATCCCGACCCGCTGCCGCCGCGTCCTTCGACATTCTGACCCTGGGTATTGCGCCGCGCATGCCGCACGTCGATTTTCACGACCGAGGGGCTGACCACTTCGGCGGCGCGTGTCACGGCTTGCGAATAAGCATCCAATAGCGCGTGATCGTCGACCGTCGTGCGCTTCGTCGGTATCGGCAAATAACCGGGAGTGTCTTCTTGACCCGTCCATTCCAAAAAGCTGGGCATCTGACTCCTCCGTTTCTTCTTCCTCCCTGCATGCGGCAAGCCCGAGCAGGGGGTTAAAAATGCTATGCGCGGTGGCAAGGTCCGGCAAGGAAGGCGCGATGTTGCGGCCGGCCGCCGCGCGTGGCTCGGCTGCGGCCCACGGGCTATCATGGCCGCAGACATGATGCGCCCGCCACAAACGGCGTGGGCGCACGACAACCCGGCGCGAATCAGCGGGAGTAGCAAAGCGATGACCGATGCATCACACGACGCGAACGGACGCCGACACTTCCTCAAGACGGCCGGCGTTGGCGCTGCTGCGCTAACGGCCGGTTTCACCGCCACGGCCCGTGGCTTTGCCGCCAATGAAACGATCACGGTCGGCCTGATTGGCTTCGGCGGTCGCTGCCGGCAACTGTACGGCGCGCTCAAACGTGTTCCCGGTGTCACGGTCAACGCCGTGTGCGACGTGTGGGACAAGAACTTGCAAGCAGGGCGCGAGGCCGCCGCCGAGGGGGCCTTTGCCACGAAGGATCATCGCGCTCTCTTGGATCGGAAAGATATCGACGCGGTGCTGATCGCCACGCCCGACCACTGGCACGTGCCGATCACGATCGACGCCTGTGCCGCCGGCAAAGACGTCTATGTCGAAAAACCATTGACGCACGAGCCGTCTGAAGGCGCGGCGGTGATCGAGGCCCAGAACCGGCACAAACGCATCGTCCAGGTCGGCACGCAGCAGCGCAGCATGCCGCAATTCCAGAAGGGTTTCGAGATCGTCCGCAGCGGCCAATTGGGCAAGATTCACAAAGTCCATCTGACCTGGAACCGCAACACGCCGCGCCATAATCCCAAGCCCGAGGATATCGATCCGGCCACGGTCGACTGGCAACGATTCCTCGGCGGCGCTCCCGAGCAGCCGTTCGATCCGTATCGCTTTCGCAATTGGCGCTGGTTCTGGGATTTCGGCGGCGGCATCCTCACGGATCTGATGGTTCACCACCAGGATATTGCCAACTGGTACTTGGAACTCGACGAGCCGGAGACGGCCGCGACGATTGGCGACCATTTTCAGGCGGCCGGCCTGTGGCAAACGCCCGACACGGTGCAGACCCTATTGCGTTATCCCGAGCAGGGCGTGCAGGTGTACTTCGAAGGGACGTTCTTCAACGCTCGCAACGCGGCCATGCTGGAATTCATGGGGAGCGAGGGAACGCTGTATCTCGATCGCGGCCGCTACGAGGTGATTCCCGAGCGGCGTAGCAAGCTCGAGGCCAGTGAGATGGTCATCGGCGAAGGGCCACGCGGCGCCGATTTTTACGGGCAGCCCGAGGGCGAGCTCTTGCACCTCACGAATTGGGTCGAGTGCATGCGCAGCCGCCAGAAGCCCAATGCTCCGGCCGAGGCCGGCGTGGTGGCCGTGAAGGGAGCGCACCTGGGCAACCGGGCGTTACGAAGTGGCCAGGTGGCCCGCTGGGATGCGGTTTAACCGGTTGCAATTCTGCAAAAATCCCGTGCGCCCGCGTGGTTTAAGCCTATCGGCCTGAACCGCCGCGCGCCGGCCGACCGTAGAAAGGCTAAAATGGCGAAGAGCCGCCCGGGGCGAGGGAGTGCCATGAAACCGTCGATGCCGAGCAAGGAGAAGGGCATGCAAAAGCCAATTGCTTTCACCGTGCTGGTTTGTGCCAGCCTGATCGCGCCGTGGACTGCTTACGGACAGGAGGAGTTGCCGGCGCCTCCGGCTGCGCCGTCGCGGCCTGCAGCGCCCCGACCCGCTCCGGCCGCAGCGCCGCGATCCGCGCCCGTTCCGGGTGCCGTGCGTCCCCCGCTGCGGCGACCGCTGACCGATGACGAACGAGCCCAGCGGCGCGAACGGTTGCTGAACCTGGGCGGCCAGGTGCTCAATTCGCTCGTGCCCGCCGATCCGAATGCGCCGGGCGCCGCGCCGATTGACATGGGTCGGCTCAATGGCGCGCTGGGCCCTCTGGTCACGGCGCTACTAGGCGGCGGACGGGACATCGAATCGCTGCGGATCGGCTTCGACCCGCAGGCGACGAACTTTGCCGAAGATCGGGCGCGATTGTCGTTCGACGCCTCTCTGCGCCGCACCGCCTGGGACGACGCTCCCAGTCGCATTAACGGCACCATCGGCGCGAACGTCGCGCAGCGGGATACCGGCGGGCTGGTGGCCGTGATCGACGGTCGCGTTCACATGCAAACATCGACCGTGGCTCTGGCCAACTATGCGCTAGTTGAATACAAGAAGCGTTCGGCAGAGCGCACCCCACAAGTCGCGCCCGCGCCGGCCGATGCCGTTGGTGCACCGGTTGGCGCTCCTGCGGCAAGTACCACGACTGATGAAATCTTCGGCCAACTGCTCGACGAGCGGCTGGCCCGCTTCGACCGCTTCGAATCGCTCGATGACGTGGCGGACATGCTGACGGCGATCTCGGGCTTGCGCCTGACGGCGGCCGATCAGCACATCGAACAGTTGCGCAACGCCGTGCGCGCGGAGAAAGACCCGGCCGCGCGGCAAGAACTGTCAGAACAACTGACCGCCACGCGTGCCGAGCGTGATCGCCTCTTGGACGTGCGCCCGCGCATCGAGCGCGGCTCAAACGGCGTTGTCCACACGATCTCGCTCGACATGATCGGATCGGAAATCTTCCCCGGTGCCGACCTGCGGCAGTTGGAATGCCGGATTCAAGAAAACGAGATCTGGATCCAAGCCTCGGGCGCGATGACGCGCTGGATGGAACTGTACCCGGTTTTCAAGCCACTCGTCATGGGCGTGCTGCAGCGCATCCAAAGCGGCGACCCGCGAGCGCTCGACGGCGTCCGTCCGTTCGTCGATGGCCCGATCGGCCAAGGCCGCGCGATCATCATTGGGCGACCGTAGGTTCGAGATCGCGCTAGTTCAGGTGACATCCAATGTCGCCCCTGCGGGGCTTGCGACGATTTTTTGGGGAATCGTCACCGTGGACTCGCGTCCACGGCTACACGACTCGGCCCCTTCGGGGCCAAATCCCTCGACAGGATGTCCGCAAGCTGATGCACAATTTTGGTTGCTGGGCTGGATTCTTTGACGCGTACGGCGTCATGAGATGCAGCGACGAGAGATCGCACTAGTTCTGCTCGCGATGTTTGCCGGCCAGGCGTAATTCTTTGATCGTCTTGTCGAGGCTGTGCTCAAGCACGCGCAAGCGAACCCGATGAGCCTGGATTTGTTCGGCAGTTTTCTCCACCGTTAAGTTTGGAATCTCTTTCTCAATCTTTTCAATTTGCAGTTCGAGAGTTTCCCGTTGGGCGACAAGAGCGTCGCGTAGCGCGCCCGCGTCCGCGATCTGGTCCTGCAACGCCAGCAGTTGTTGCTGGTACAAATCCAGCTCCCGTACCAGCAACGGAAGCCGCCGTACCTGATACGTTTTCGCTTGTTCCAGCCGCTCGAGTTCTTGCTGTTCTTCGATCAGCAATGCGGATTTCTCGAGATATTGCCGTAGGGACGGCTGGTTGCCCTCGCTCGTAAGCGTCGCCGTAGAGGCGTTGGCGCTCAGTTGCCGCGTCGCCGGTCCTACCATGATTTCGGCCTGCACGACTTTGCCGCGACGCACAATCGTGAGCCTGGTTTTTCCGGCCGATTCGTCGGCGCGGTCCAAGGCGCGCAGTGCCGTGTTGAAGTCAGGGACGTTTGATTCGTCGATGAGCACGATCGCGTCACCGACGCGCAGACCGGCCACCTTGGCGAGCGGGCCGGTCACGAGGACGACGAAAAGTCCCCCGCGATATTTCCTCAGCGGCGGACGCGCGTTGATTTGGTGCGCCTCGGCCACCGTGACCTGAACTCCCAGTCGCTCGGCAATGATCACTTTGGCCTGATCGCTGTCGACAGGCTTTTCGTCATCGATCGAACCCGCATCTCGTGCATCGCCCCGAGCCGCCCATGCGAGCAATAGAAAAGCGCATGTGAAAAGCGTCTTAGCCCGATCCATGGATTGCCCTCCGTTCGTCGTAGCGCTAGCGATCTGTAAGCTGGGCCGATCGTCAGGTGGCAACTGCATTTTAAAAACCTCGCCGCCCGCAAGGCAAATTCAGGGGCGGCGGGCAGGGTGAACCGCAAAGTCTGTAGCCGGCGCCTGCGATCTCGGAATCGGTAGGGTGCCCTGCGGGCACCGTGACCCAAAAACTTCGTTCGTGGTGCGCAAGAGCGCACCCTACGGTCTCGGCCGCAAGGTGGCCGCCTACAGAAGGTGGGAGGCCGATTTCCTGCGTTTCTCAGCGTTTTCTTGACTCCCGGTCCCTAAGGATTACACTCGCAGTTCCATGCATCTCCTGGTGAGTTTCGTGTAACGGGGGATGCACCTTCGCGGAGCAACGCCACTGAGCGTTTTCTAAAAGCCGGGCTTGCCAGGTCGTGGGTAGCGACCTTGCGCAGATTCTCACCGGCTGCCTTCCGTGCGCTCCCTCGCGGCGATATTTGTCGTCCCAACGCCGCGCTCGATGCGCGTCCTACTCGGAACTACAGAAAAGAGGCCAGCTAATGGACACAAAGAATATATATCTGCCCGCGGCGCTCTTCGCCGCCCTCATCTTCTCAGCTCATCCCGCGCAGGCGGTCACACTCAAGCCTGGCGATATCGTCGTCGCCGCAAATATCGGCGGCACGCCGCTTCCCAATGACGTCCTTGTTGTCGTCGATCCGACAACCGGCAACCGCACCATCTTGTCAGGTGGTACCGTCGGAACTGGTCCGGCGATCACTGGTGGGTATTCTATGTCGTTCGCGTCTGACGGAAGCTTGTTGCTTGCCGAAGGTGACGGGTTGATGCGCATTGATCCCGCGACGGGAAACCGAACGGTCATCAGCGGGAGCATCTCTGATTTCAACTTCCTCGGAACAGGGCCGACGAACGGCTGGTACAGCAGCGTGCAGTTTGGCAATCAGATCGTCCTCGGCGGTGGCGCCCTATTGTACGTCGATCCGACGACCGGCAATCGCACCAACGTGCTGGGCGGCGAATCGATCGCATCCAAGGACGTCATCGCAAGCGGAAACGATCTCATCGTCTCCTCGAGCGGCAGTTCGTTCAGTGGAATCGTCAAGTTCGACCCGGCGACAGGCACCCAGACAATCATCTCAGGCGGTGGGGTCGGCACAGGACCGGCGATCATCCTACCGACCGGAATCGTATTCGACGGATTGGGGAACATACTTGTGTCGACGATTCCCTCGTTGCCGTCGGGCGAGATCTTGCGGATCGATCCGCTCACCGGCGATCGCACGATCGTATCCGGAGGAGGGGGCGGCACAGGGCCAAGCCTCGGCGGCTTTGGTGATCAAATTGCCGTAGAACCAAACGGCATGATCCTGGCCGTAGACGGGGGCTACGCTAATCTCTTGCAAATCGACCCGACGACGGGCGACCGTACCATCCTATCGGGCCCCGGTTTCGGGACCGGTCCCGTCTGGCCTGCCACCGGTCTGGGCATTCCCTGTATCGTCGTGCCTAACGTCCCCGAGCCGTCGTCAATCGTGCTGCTGGCTTTCGGCGGCGCGGGGCTGGCGACCGCAGCGCGGCGCCGATCGCGTGCCGGCCGTCGACTAAGAAACGCAAAAGCCCCTATTTTGATCTTGGGGCTACTTGCCGTTGTCATCTTCGCATCTAGTCCCGCTCTGGCCGCGCCGCTCCAACCGGGTGACATCGTCGTCACCACCGAGTTCAACAGCACCGATCTTGGATTGATGATCGTTGATCCCGTGACCGGAGACCGCACGATCTTTTCCGACAACACCCATGGCACGGGTCCGGACTTTGTCGGGCCCGAGGGTGTGTCGGTTCTTCCCGACGGCAATCTGTTGGTCGGAGACGGGCACGTTGATCGATTTGGCCAGCGGACGAACCGTCTCATCGAGGTCGATCGAACGACCGGCGATCGCACCATCATTTCCGGCTCCGGGGTCGGCAGCGGTCCTGACTTCCAGACCGTCATCGGCGGGCTGAGTTATGGCAATTCGATTGTTGCCGTCGATCAAGGCCTCGACGCGCTTTTGAATGTCGATCCGGCCACCGGAAACCGCACGATCATTTCAGGTAGTGGTGTTGGGTCGGGGCCTGCGCTGTCGATTCCGGCGGGGACAGCAATCGTGGGCACCAGCGCGATCGTGGCGAATAACGTGACTAATCAACTCTTGTCCGTTGATCTGACCACCGGCAATCGCACGGTGCTTTCCGGACCCGGAGTAGGGACCGGGCCGGCCTTCGACTTGCCTAACGACGTGGTGCTGGGTGCGGCTGGCAACTTAATCGCGGACGACACGCAGGCGATATTTAGCGTCGATCCAGCGACCGGCAATCGCACGATCATTTCGAGTGCCACGGTTGGCTCAGGCCCGATTTGGGGAGGTCTTGATCCATGGGGAATCACGACCAAGGCCGATGGCACCATCCTCATGGCGGCGCTATTTTCAGGCGCGCTCTACACCATCGATCCGGTTACGGGCAATCGTACGATCCTCGCTGACGCGACCCACGGCACCGGGGCTAGTTTCGTGGCCGTGCTGGATCCGGTGGTCATTCCGAATGTGCCCGAGCCGTCGACGATTGCGCTCCTGGCCATCGGCGCGATGGGCGTCCTGGCCGCGGCTCGCCGCGCGAGACGATTGAAGCGGTAGTGTGCGCGTCGCTCAAAGCTCCAACGATCGGCAAAAATAGTCGCTTGGTACGCGTGGGCATGCCGGCGATTTTGCATCCCTCCGCCGCGCGCGTTATGCTTTGGGCCAACCTGCCTGCGGTTCCCGCCTTCCGAACATTCCCAAACGCCATCGGAGGTTTCGATGACCTTCCTTCGCACGCTTTCTGCTCTGGCACTGACTTTTGCGGCCCTGGCCTTGGCAACGATCACGTCGATCACCGGCGCGGCCGAGCCGGTGACGCTCGAAAACGTTGTCGCTCCCACCGCCAACACGCCGGACGAGCCGTTGGCGGGCTACTCGCTGGAGCGGGCGACGGCGTTTCTCGACTCGGCGGCGCTCGACTGGCAGAAGTCGCGCGGGTGCATGACGTGCCACACGAATTACGCGTTCCTGATGGCCCGGCCGGCGATCTCAGCCGATGCGCCGGCGCATTCAACGGTGCGCAAGTTCGCCGAGGAGTTGGTCACCGAGCGCTGGCCCGACAAGGGGCCGCGCTGGGACGCTGAAGTCGTGGCGACCGGCACCGTGCTGGCCTTTAACGATGCGGCAACTACGGGCAAGCTGCACCCGGTCACGCGGCAGGCGCTCGACAAGATGTGGACGCTGCAGCGCGACGACGGCGGGTGGACGTGGCTGAAGTGCGATTGGCCGCCCATGGAATCGGACGATCACTTTGGCGTATCGTTCGCCGCGATCGGCGCGGGCGTCGCCCCCGAAGGTTACGCGGATACGCCGGCGGCCAAGGCGGGGCTCGACAAGATTCGCGCGTACTACCGCGAGAATCCGCCGCCGACCTTGCATCACAAGGCGATGATGCTGTGGGCCGCGACCTATGTGCCCGACTTGCTGCCCGCGGCGCAGCGCCAAGCGTGCATCGCCGAGCTGCGCGCCCTGCAGCATGAAGACGGCGGCTGGGCCATCGCTTCGCTGGGCGACTGGAAGCGTGGCGACGGCTCGCCGCAAGACACCGCGACCAGCGACGGCTACGGCACCGGCTTCACGATTTACATTTTGCGCCGCGCCGGCGTGCCCGCCGACGATCCGCAGGTCGCCCGCGGCGTGGCCTGGCTGAAGAGCCATCAGCGCGACAGCGGCCGCTGGTTCTCGCGCTCGCTGCACGCCGACAGCAAGCATTACATTTCGCACGCGGGCACGGCCTTCGCCGTCATGGCGCTCGCGGCGTGCGACGCGGCGAAGTAGGTTGTTCGGGATGCTTACGCGACCGCGTGAGGTGTTCCCGGTAGTTGTTCCGTCTTAGACGCCAAAGGCGTCGAGGAGAATAGCCCAAGGCATTCAATGCTATGCGTCAGTTGGCGGGTTTCCTTGCGCGGGATTTGGCCCCGGAGGGGCCGAGGAGTGTAGCCGTGGACGTGAGTCCACGGTAACGGTTCCAAAAAAATCGTCGTAAGCCCCGACGGGGCGACGTTGAATGCTTCCTAAAATTGATGTCGCCCCGTCGGGGCTCCCGGCGTTTTATGCGACGTTTTTCCGTGGGCTTGCGCCCACGGCTACACGAATTCGCCCCTCCGGGGCTCGATGTCAATTACCGGAATCTCTCACGTTCATGTGAGCATGTCGCCCGATATCTCCCCCGTTCTGCATGGCCACGGCGAGCGTGGCCATGGCACCCAACCGCGCGGATCGCGGATCATTTCGCCCACGGGATGTGATATCCCTCCGCGTTGAGCGTGATGCGGTACAGGCTCTTGTCGACCGTGACATAGAGCGTGTGCGCGTCGGCGCCCGTGCCGAATTCACAATTGCTGGGTAAGCCCGTGGGCTGCGCTGCATCGGGCTGCGACGGGCCGGTGGCGATGTAGGCCAGCTCCTTGCCTTGCGGGTCGAGGACCAACAGGCCGGGGCGCTTAGCGCTGCGGGCCGTGAGATACAAGTTGCCGCGCGCGTCGACCGTCATGCCGTCGCAGCCGTCTTCCGCGCCAAAGTCGATGATCGTGCGGCGCGGTCCAGCGACCGCGCCGTTTGCGTCGAGCGGGAAAGCATAGACTTTCATCGCTCCCTTTTTCGGTTTCGGTCCGTCGGGCGAGATGCGGTCGCTGCCGTTATTCGTGTCGGCCACGTACAGCGTCTTTTGATCGGGGCTGATCGCGATGCCGTTGGGCTTTTCCACGTCGCGCGTCAGCTCGACCAGGTGGCCATCGGGATCGAGGCGGTAAACGGCCCGCGCCTCCAGCTCGCGCGGCTCGCTGCCCAGGTAGCGCGGGTCGGTGAAATAGATGCGGCCGCGCTCGTCGATCGTCAGATCGTTCGGCGCGTTGAAGCGTTTGCCCTCGAAGCGATCGACCAGCGTCGTTCGCTCTCCCGTTTTGACATCCCACCGCGACAAGCGGCGCCCGCCTTCGTCCGAACCTTCGCACGCCACGAGGCCACCGCGGGCGTCGAACGCGAGGCCATTCGCCTTGCCGCTGTCGGTGGTGAAGATGCTCGTTTTCTTGGTCGAGGGGTCGTAGCGCACGATCAGCCCACGGTCCGCCCCCTCGGGGATGTCGGTGAAATAGATGCTGCCATCGGGCGCCGCGGCAGGTCCCTCGGTCAAACTGCCCTGAATGGGGAGCGAGCGCGTGTAGAGAAGCTCGAGGCTGGCCCCGGCAGGCACGATCGTATTCTCGGCGGCGGACGATACTGGCGAATTTGTAACCGCTGTGGCGAAGATTGCGGCGGCGGTAAGCGCCGCGGGAATTTGATTTCGCATGACACATTTCCCCCCGGTGCGGTGTTGGATCGTTGGGTGATACCACGTGCGCCAGCTTGTGTCACGCGCGTGGTGAACCATGAACCCGCTGTGCCCCGGGTGGAAATTTGCACGCCCCCGTGCGGTTGTGTCTAATACGAACAGCCACCAGCGGCTGCCGGCCGCGAATAGAATTCTTGACCCGCCTCGTAAGCCCAAACGTTTTTATTGGGAGAGCCCGCCATGACTCGCGATCGTCACTCGTGCCCGGATTGTGACTCGGCCGACCGCATCGAAGCCATCTCGCCGGTGAACCGCCGAGATTTTTTGCGTACCGCGGGGGCCGTGGGAGCGGCCGCCAGCGTCGGTTCGCTTGGCTTGTGGACGCCCGATCGCGCGTTGGCCGCGGCGCCGGCGGTTTCGAGCGGCGCTACGCCGGAATCGCTCGTGAAGGTGCTGTACGAAATGCTCAAGCCCGAGCAGCGGTCGAAGGTCTGCTACGAATGGGATTACCAGGACCCGAAGCGCGGCCTGCTGCGGACGCACGTCGCCAACAATTGGAACATCAACGACCAGCAGATCAACGGCGACTTCTATACCGACGATCAAAGGGCCGTGATCCGTTCGATCTTCGAAGGGATCATCCAGCCCGAGTGGCACAAGCGGATCTACCAGCAGCTTTCGGACGATGCCGGCGGCTATGGCGAAGATCAAAGCCTGGCGATTTTCGGGACGCCGGGATCGGGCAAGTTCGAGTTCGTCATGACCGGCCGGCACATGACGCTGCGCTGCGACGGTGATTCGGCCGATAGCGTGGCCTTTGGCGGACCGATCTTCTACGGACACGCCGCCGACGGCTTTAACGAAAAGGCGGACCACCCGGGCAACGTCTTCTGGCCGCAGGCCGTGGCCGCCAACAAGGTTTACGCGATGATGGACGAGAAGCAGCGCAAAGCCGCGCTCGTTCAGAAGCTGCCCGCAGAGAACAAGGTCGGCTTCCGCGGCAATGCCGGTGGATTCCCGGGCATTCCGGTGACCGAGCTGTCGAGCGATCAGCGCGAAGAGCTGCAAAAAGTCCTGCAGGTTCTGGTCGAGCCGTACCGGCAGAGCGATCGCGATGAAGTGATCGCATGCCTCAAGGCGCAGGGCGGGCTCGACAAGTGCTCGCTGGCCTTCTACCAGGACGGCGACATCGGCAAGGACAGCGTGTGGGATTGCTGGCGCTTGGAAGGCCCGTCGTTCGTGTGGTATTTCCGCGGCGCTCCGCACGTCCACGTGTGGGTGAACGTAGCCAGCGACCCGTCGGTGAAATTGAACGCGTAGCGGCGCGCCCGTTGCTGACGCGCGTTGTAGGGTGCGCTGTGCGCACCGGACGCGTGTGTTCGCGCAAGTGCTCGGACGGGGGTGGTACGCGAATCCGCGAGTCTGGTGCTCGCAGAGCACCCTACGATCGGAACGTTGCTTTACCCGAGCGCCGCGACCAGCGTGGCGACGTAATCCCCCAGCTCGCGCAAAACCTGCTCGCGCGGCCTGGTTGCCGCCTCGGCCACGCGCCGCACCACGGCCGAGCCGACGATCAGTCCGTCGGCCACCGGCGCAAGCATGCGGACGTGCTCGGGCTGGCTGATGCCGAAGCCGACGCAGACGGGAAGGTCCGTCTCGCCGCGCAGCCAGCGCAGGTTGTCCAGCAAATCTTGCGGCAGCTCGGTGCGCTCGCCCGTGATGCCTGTCACCGAGACGTAATAGAGGAAACCGGTCGACGTCCTGGCGATGCGTAGCACGCGCTCGCGCGGCGTGGTGGGGGCGACGAGCTGGACGAGGCTGAAATCCTCGCCCCGGCAAATGCGCGCTAGCTCTTCCGATTCATCCGTGGGCAGATCGGGAACGATCATGCCGGCCATGCCCGCCGCGCGGGCGTCACGCACATAGGCGGCCGGGCCATGACGCAGGACGATGGCGTAACTGACCATGCTGACGACCGGCGCCGGCAGTTTCGGTTTTGCCTGCCCGACCGCCGCGAAAATTTGCGCGAGCTTGATCTTCTTATCCAGCGAGCGGGTGTAGGAAGCCTGGATCACGGGGCCGTCAGCGATCGGGTCGCTGTAGGGAATCCCCAGTTCGCACAAGTTCGCGCCACGCCGCATCATTTCGGCCAAGGCCTGGGTCGTGAATTCCAGGTCCGGATCGCCGGCGGTCACGAAGGGCATGAACGCCTTGCGCTTTTCTGTGCGAAGCTGGCGAAATAGATCGTCAATCGCGGACATTGATTCTCCGGCCAGTAAAACCAAGTTGGCGGCTGTGCCGCACGGACAACAGGTTGTCCGTGCCACGCGGAATTCCTTATAGCTGTCTCACGCGATCGATTCGCCGCGCAAGCGCGCGATCTCGAAAGCGTCTTTATCGCCGCGTCCCGACAAGCACGCCACGACGACCTGATCCTTCGGCCGCTGGCGCGCTTCTTCGATCGCCTTGGCAATGGCGTGCGAACTCTCGAGCGCCGGCAAGATCCCTTCGCTGCGGGCCAGCGTGTCGAATGCCGTCAGGGCCTCGCCGTCTTGCGCGAACGTGTAGCGAACGCGGCCCGAATCCTTCCAATAACTGTGCTCGGGACCCACGCCGGGATAATCGAGGCCTGCCGAGATCGAATGGACGTCGCTCGTCTGACCATCCTCGTCCTGCATGACGTAGCTATAGCTGCCGTGCAGCACGCCCGGCGCGCCGAACGACAGGGGCGCCGCGTGATCGCCCGGTTTTACCGACCGGCCGCCGGCCTCGACGCCCAGGAGTTCGACCGATTTGTGCTCGACGAACGGATAGAACATGCCGGCTGAATTGCTGCCTCCGCCGACGCACGCTACGACCAGGTCGGGCAGGCGGCCGAGTTGGGCCTGCGATTGCTCGATCGTTTCGCGGCCGATCACGGATTGGAAATCGCGCACGATCACGGGAAACGGATGCGGCCCCACGACCGACCCCAGGATGTAGTGGGTCGTCTCGACCGAGCTCATCCAGTCGCGCATGGCTTCATTGATCGCGTCGCGCAAGGTGCGCGAGCCGCTACTGACCGGCCGGACCTCGGCCCCCATCATCCGCATGTTGAAGACATTCAGCTTCTGCCGGCGAATGTCTTCTTCGCCCATGTATACGACGCAATCCAGCCCGAAATGGGCGCAGGCGGTGGCCGTGGCGACGCCATGCTGGCCGGCGCCGGTTTCCGCGATCACGCGCTTTTTGCCCATGCGAATGGTGAGCAGGGCCTGGCCCAGCGTGTTGTTGATCTTGTGCGCGCCGGTGTGATTCAGGTCTTCGCGCTTGAGATAAATCTGCGCGCCGCCGCACTGCTCGCTGAGCCGGGCCGCGTGATACAGCGGCGAGGGGCGACCGACGTAATTCTTGAACAAGTCGGCCAGCTCGGCCTGAAACTTGGCGTCCCGCTTCGCTTCCTCATACGCCGCGACAAGCTCTTCCAAGGCCCGCATGAGTGTCTCGGGCACGAAGCGGCCACCGAACGCTCCGAATCGTCCCGCTGCGTCGGGCACATGGGAACTGGCCGGACCGCTGGCCGATCGACCGGCGGCTGGAGTGGAAGCGGGCATGCGGAATCCTTGGAAGTTTTACGCGAGCATTGTCATTACCGGCTATCCGAGAACCCTCTCCCGCCGGGAGAGGGCAGGGTGAGGGCCGGGTATTTGGATAGGCTCTTTGGCGGGGCCGCGGCCACCGCCGAAACGTCGATTGTCAGCCGCCTGCCGCGAGGGGTCAAGGGTGGCTGCGCGCGCCCTGACCCGGCTAATGAGGCAACCGTGATCCTTGTTCGGCAGCCACCGGCAGCGCTACAATTGCTCTCCCTTGTTTCGTACCCTCCATAATCCTTCAGCGCTACGCATCGGCATCATGCCTGAATTGCCCGAAGTCGAAACCATGCGTCGCGGGATCGCGTCGATCGTCGGCGGAAAGATCGTGGCGGTCGAACGCTGCCGGCTGCGCGCACGCCCCATTCAGTTCACCCCTGCCGGCGGGAAATTCGATCGCCGCGTCCTTGACAAGAAAGTCATGGCTGTTGACCGGCTCGGCAAGCGTGTGGTGGTGCGGCTGGACGACGGAATCGCGCTGGTGTTCGAGCCGCGCATGACGGGGCTTGTGCTCTTGGCGGATCCTCCCTCGCGCGACCACTTGCGGCTGCGTATTCATCTGGAGAATCGCCGCGGCAAGCGACAGGAGCTTTTGTACTGGGACCAGCGAGGGCTGGGGTTGGTTCGCGCGCTCGATGAACAGGGCTTGGAAAAGCTGTACGGGCCCGAGCGGTTGGGGCCCGACGCTCTGACGATCTCGGTCGATCAAATGCGCGAGAACCTGGCCAAAAGCCGCCGCCCGATCAAAGTGGCTCTGCTCGATCAGCGAGCCGTGGCCGGGATCGGTAACCTGTACGCTTCCGAGATGTTGCACCTGGCCGGGATCCACCCGGCCCGGCCGTGCGCTCGCTTGCGGCCCGAAGATTGGCAGCGCTTGCACGCCAGCATGCTTAGCGTGCTGAACGCGGCGATTCGCTACGAAGGGTCGACCCTGTCCGACGGCACGTACCGCAACGCGCTCAATGAGCAGGGAGGCTATCAAAACCATCACCGGGTTTACGATCGGGCGGACAAACCGTGCCCCAAGTGCCGCGGCGCGATCGTGCGCATCGTGCAAGCGCAACGTTCAACGTTCTTTTGTCCGACGTGCCAGCCGAAGAAGGCGGCGGGGCGTTGACGGTGGCGAGCGGCAGGCCGATGGCCTATCGCCACGAGAACAAATACGTCCACAGATTTCGCAGATTCCACAGATTTGCGGAATGCAGAACGGCCAACCGCGTGAGGCGCAACGCTCCATGGGCCTCGATAACTCGTTTACTCTTATCTGCGAAAGCTGTGTAATCTGCGGATGGATTACTGAATTTATTCCGCGGGTCCCACGCTTACCCAAAATTGAATGGCCCTCGGTTACGGGAGCGATTTCCTAGAGCTAATCGATTCCAATTGAATCCAAAGTGGCTCATAGCGGGCTAGCACGTATTTCGCGTTTGTGCTGCTCCGATCGAGTCGTTCTAGGTACAGCTTGCGTTCTGCCTGAAGGTAATAAGCATGCCGATGTTCGTTCATCTCCCCAACGAGCGAGGGGAGGTTATGAACATGGTCGGCTTCGATCGCGCACTGTTCACAAGCGCCGCTGAGGGCTAGATCGCGTATCCGACACAAAGCGACCTCAAGAATCTCGATGTAGATTTGGTCTCGGTCGTTCATCAGATCGGACCCACAACAACAAGGCAATCTGCAAGAAGACCTTTAAAACGACCGCGCGGTGCTCGCTTCGGCCTTTTCCAGTTCTTCCACGGCCGCGAGGAGCCGCGCGCGGATTTCGTCCATGCGCCCCACGTCCGTCACTTTCTGGCCGGCAGCGTCCGTGACGTAGAAGACGTCGACGACCTGGTCCAGATACGTACCGATCTTGGCCACCGCAATCGACAGGCCCAGTTCGAACAAGGCGCGGGTGATCGTGTACAACAGTCCCATGCGGTCGGCTGCGAAGAACTCGATGACCGTAAAGCGGTCCGAGGTGCTGTTGTCGAAGCGCACCTGCGTCGGTAATGGGCTGAGCGCGAGCGGGCTTTGTTTGCTGCCCGGCCGCCACACGCGGCGAAACGCCGGGCGACTGTCGGCGGGGCTTTTCAGCGAGTTCTCGATCGCGCGCTCGATCTCGGCGATGCGGCCGGCCGGCGGCTCGTGCGCGAAATCAGGGTCGAGCACCCAGAAGCGGTCGAAAACCAGCCCGTCGGCCAGCGTGTTGATTTCGGCCGACAGGATTTGCAAACCCTGGCTGGCGAGCGCCCCGCACAGCTTGTGGAAAACGCCGGGCGTAATCGCTTCGTACGTGCCGATTTTGAATTCGACGGTGTGGGCGTCCTTCAGATATTGGGCTTGTACAGCGACATCTCCCGGGGCAAGTCGATGTAGTTGCTCGAAGTCGGTTAGGATCTGATCCAGCTCGGTTCTTTCCAGATAAGGCGCGGGGGCCGCGGCCAGTTGCCGGCCCCACCAGGTGCGATAGTCTTCGTCCTTGAGCCGGCCCAGGACGTCTTCGCGCCGCTGGCGTAAAACGTCTTCGTTGCGCAAGGCCGGCGCGTCGCCCGCCAGATGGACCATGACCGCGCGGTAGACTTCGGTCAGTACCTGCACCTTCCAACCGTTGAGCACGCCAGGGCCAACGGCCTCGAAGTCGGCCGCCGTAAGCACGAACAGCATTTGCAAGGCCTCGGGCGAGCCGACCTCGACCGCAAAGCGGACAATCAACTGCGGATCGCTCGTGTCGCGGCGAAACGCCAGGTGCGCCATCTGCAGATGCTTGTGTACGAGGAACTTGAGCGTTTCCGTGTCCGCCTCGGGCAAGCCCAGTCGCTGCCCGATTTTATCGGCAATGTCGCGGCCGACGTCGCTGTGGTCCTCGGGAAACCCTTTGCCCAGATCGTGGATCAACAGGGCCAGGTGCAAGAGCCACTTGCGTTTGATGCGCCGATAGACGCGTCCCAGCGGCCCTTTATCGTGCCAGAAATTCGTGGCCGCTTCGACGGCGCGCAGGCAATGCTCGTCGACCGTGTACTTGTGATATTCGTTGAATTGCAAGAGCGACCGGGCGTGCGTAAAGGCCGGAATGATGATCTCGAGCGCGCCCATCGCGTGCAGATTCCGCAATAGCTCGCCCAGCCGCGCCGGATGGTCCATCAGTGACAAGAAACGCGAGGCCACCTCGGGCGTGACTTCGTCCGGCAGGCTGGGCACCGCCTGGCGAATGGCCTCACTCGTGGCATGCGCGATCTGCTTATCGTACCGATTGGCTACGTCGGCCAGACGCAGGATCTGCGCCAAGTCGGTCCGCATTTGTTCCAGGCTGCGCGGATTGACCGACACGTAATTGCGGCTCACGCGAAAGTCGTGCTCGAACCGATGGCTGTAGAGCGGGCTCAGCACTTCCAGCCAGCCAGGAGCCGAGCGGGCGGTCGTCACGAAGCGCGAGACGATATTGCTCACGCCGCTGGTCATGCGAAAATATTCCTGCATGAACTGCTCGACCGGCAGCAGACCGGCCGAGCCTTCGTGGCCGCAAAACTGGGCCAGGCGCATTTGCTCGGCGCGGTCGAGCACGTCGCTCGACTTGCCGGCGTGGAAATGCATTTCGTTGCGAATCCGCAACAGGAACTCAGCCGCGCGGCGGATATGATCGTGGTCGGGGCGCGACAGCTCGCCCGCCAGCCGCAAGCCGTCGGGCTCTGTCACGCCATGCCGCGCGAAACCGACCCACCGTAATAGCTGTATGTCGCGCAAGCCTCCTTGCGAGCGTTTGATGTTCGGCTCGAGCAAATAGACGGTCTCGCCGTATTGCGAGCGTTCTTCGTGGCGGGCTTCGTCGATCTCGGCGATCAAGCGGCGAGCCCGGCGGCGCGTCTGCCGTTCGAAGCGATGGGCGAACTGCGTGTACAGGCCAACGCTGCCGGACAGGTAGCGCGATTCGATGAGCGACGTGCAGATCGTGGCGTCCTGGCGACCGAGCGCGCAGGCGTCGCGCACCGTGCGCACGCTTTGCCCCAGGTGCAGACCGACGTCGAACAGATCGCGCACCATGCGCTCGGCCAGCGGTGTCACGCGTCGGGTGGCGCCGGGTGAGTGCAGAATCATCAAGTCGACGTCGGAAAACGGCGCGACGTCCCGGCGGCCGTAGCCACCGTGCGGAACGAGGGCGATTTGCGTGCCCAGTCCGTGTGGACCGGCTTCGCCGATATCCGCAAGCGCCGCCTCGTAAAGTTCGAGGACGATCGTGTCGAACAGGTCGGTCATCGCCGCGCAGATTTGCGAACCGAAGGCCCCACGCGCGTGCCGCTGGCGGAGTTTCTCACGTCCTTCGACGAGCCGCTGCTTGCTGGCGAGAATGATAGGTCGCAATGTCAAACGCTCGATCAAATTAGCAACGAGGGTACTAGTGCTTTGTCAACACTGAGAATTATGGTTGGCAAAGCACGACCGCCGAACACGCAAGTGGTTCGGCGGCAAACAAATAGCTAGTGCTCTGCCGATCGGCCTCAACTCCAACTTTTAGCTGTAACAGAGCACTAGACCGCTTCTTCGCCAGTTTCGCCGGTCCGAATCCGCACGGTCTCGTCCAGGCTGACGACGAAGATTTTTCCATCGCCGATCTGACCCGTTTGCGCAGCCCGCATGATGGTGTCGATGGCCCGGCGGGCGCCGTCGTTGGGCACGACGATTTCGATCTTCACCTTGGGCACGAAATCGACGGTGTATTCCTGCCCGCGATACATTTCGGTATGCCCCTTCTGGCGCCCGAAGCCGCGGACCTCGGAAATCGTCATCCCCTGGATCCCTTCGGCGGCCAGCGCATTCTTGACATCCTCCAGCTTGAAGTGGCGGATGATTGCCTCGATTTTCTTCATCGCTCAACTCCTGGTTAGCCCCGCCCGCACCGCGCGGCGGTTGGATCGCGCCGCGCGGCCGGCCACAAATAAGTATTGGATTGCGGACGCTGGAATCAAATGAATATATAGCCTTCCTCGCCATGTTGGCTGAGGTCCAGGCCCTGGATTTCTTCGCGTTGCGAGACACGCAGTCCCATCGCGACGTCCAAGACCTTGAGAATGACAAACGTCCCTACGGCGGCCGCGACCCAAGTGACGCCTGCCGCGACGGCCTGGGCAAGGATGCCGGGATGAGCCATCGATGCCGGCGCGGCGCCGGCCTTCATTTCCTCCAGCAGGCCCAAGGGGACGGCTCCGCCACCGACAATTTTGGTGGCAAAAATGCCCGTCAGGAGAGCGCCGAGCGTGCCTCCCACGCCGTGTACGCCGAAGGCGTCGAGCGAGTCGTCATAGCCGAGCCTGGTCTTGAGCGTGGTACACGCCAGAAAGCAGATGACGCCGGCGGCGGCTCCCATGGCCAAGGCCGGCATCGGCTGCACGAAACCCGACGCGGGCGTAATACACACCAAGCCCGCCACGACTCCGGAGCAGGTCCCCAGGACGCTGGGCTTCGCGCGCGTGATCCATTCCATGACGGCCCAGGCCAGCCCCCCGGCCGCGGCGGCAAAATGCGTGGCGGTGAATGCGGCAGCGGCCTGTTCGGTCGCGGCCAGCGCGCTACCGGTGTTGAAGCCGAACCAACCGACCCATAGGAGCGCCGCCCCGGCCGTCGTGTACGTCAGGTTGTGTGGCGGCATCGGTTCGGCCTTGAAGCCCAGGCGTTTGCCCATCACTAGCGCGCAAACAAGCGCCGAAACGCCCGAGCTGATATGCACGACGGTCCCGCCGGCGAAGTCGAGGGCGCCGACCAGGGCGCCGTCAGTCTTCGTGCCGCCCGGAATATCCCAAGCCAGCAATCCGCCGTCCCATACCCAATGGCACAAGGGACAATAGATCAGCGTCCCCCACAGAATCATGAAGACGACCATGGTGCTGAACTTCATGCGCTCGGCGAAGGCACCGCAGATCAGGGCCGGCGTAATGATGAAGAACATGCCCTGGAACAGCATGTGCGTCAGGCGCGGGATCGTGCCCTCGACGGGATAGATGACGGCGCCGTCCTTTTCGAAGGGCTGCACGTTGCGCATGAACAGGAAGTCGGTATTGCCTATCCAGGGGTTGTAGTTCGCCTCACCCGGCACGCCGCCGAAGGCGAGCGAATAACCCCACAGAGCCCAGATCACGGTCATCAAGGCCATCAGGAAAACGCATTGCATCATGACGCTGAGCACATTCTTCTTACGAACCAGCCCGCAGTAGAAAAGGGCCAGGCCGGGCGCCGTCATCATCAGCACGAGCGCCGAGCTGACGAGCATCCAGGCGTGATCTCCCTTGTCGATCGGCTGTGGAGGAGGCTCGATGTGCGAGCTTTCCGGCGTTTCATTGATCACGGCCGGCACTTCGGCCGCGGCCTCGGGCGTGATGGCCGGCTGTGCGACCGCCTGCTCGACGACGACGGCTGCCAGCCAACACGCGCAAACGAGCGTCGCGAAGAACCTCGTTGCCAACATGCTACGCCCTCCCCGGTAAGGAACGTTCCAAGACGCCAGCCGAATAACCGGCCCCGGATCGTCCGCCTGAAATTCGAATTCCGTGTGTGATGGCTGGTGGGCGGTTGATTGCGACGGAATATAAGCAACCACAAGCGCGCTCACCCTGGCATTTGGCCTCCCCCCGACGAAAGCGCCCACAAGGTACCGAAGAGAAGCACGATTAGTAAAGCCGATCCTTGCGCCGGTAGTGGATGATCAGCGTGTGATGTCTCGGCCGAGCAAGGAGGTTCCCTCTACCTTCGGGAGAGGGTTAGGGTGAGGGTATTCGAGGTCGAATCTGATTCCGTTCCCCTCACCCCGGCCCTCTCCCGGAAGGGAGAGGGAGTTCACGGCGACCGGGTGACAGTTTCTCACCGGTTACGTGGGCGACTTTTGCCAGGGGACATCGGCACGACCGGCGGATTGATTCGTAGCCCGGGCCAGGACAAAGAGCAGATCGCTGAGCCGATTCAGGTACACAAGCAGCGTCGGACCGATTTGCTCCGTGGCCGCCAGGGTGACCAGGCGTCTCTCCGCGCGCCGACACACCGTGCGCGCCAGGTGCAAAAGCGCCGCTGCACGCGTACCACCCGGCAGAATGAATTGCCGCAAGGGAGCCAGCTGAGCTTCGTGGCGATCGATGGCCTGTTCCAGCGCCGCGATGCTGCCGGCGTTCAACATGGCCATGCTCTTCGCCTGGGGATCGGGCGTCGCCAGCTCCGCGCCCAGATCAAACAGTTCGTTTTGAATGCGCGCCACCAACAGGTCGATATCCGAGGGCAATGCCTCGGCGCGGGCAAGCCCCAGCACGGCGTTCAGCTCATCCACCGTCCCGTAGGCTTCGATCCGCGGCGCATCCTTGGGAACGCGCGGGCCGCCGAACAAACCTGTCTCGCCCGTGTCACCGGTCTTCGTATAAATCTTCATCTGCTTCTCCGAAAGATCGCGATGAGCGGCCAAGGTGCGGGGCCGGGGGCGCGCGTCTATAATCGGTCAAGCATCTTACCAAAGTGCCCCTCGATCCGGGAGAAAACCGCTTGAGTATCCGAGCTCGTTATCGCACGTCGACCATACGGCCGAAGCAGAACCTGCCAGGACGAATCGCGCTTGCGCTGCTCGTGGGTTGCGTCTGCGGCAGCCTGGTTCACGAACCTGCAAACGCTCAGGAATCGATCGAAGGAAAATTCCTGACCGGCGTTCAACAAGTGACCGACGGTTTCGTGAAGGCGGGTGAAGGCTATTTTTCGCCCGACGCCAAGGAGATCGTCTACCAGGCGGTGCCCAGGGATTACCCCTTCTACCAGATTTATCGCCAGTCGCTCGCCGGCGGCGCACCGCATCGCATCAGCACGGGGCGCGGCCGCACGACGTGCGCCTATTACCGGCCGGATGGCAAGAAGCTGATTTTCGCGTCGAGCCACCTTGACCCGCAACTCGAAAAAACCGAGGACGCCGAGCGACAACAACAAGCCGACGACGCCAAGACCGGACGCCGCCGGCGCTACGAGTGGAACTTCGACCCGTTCATGGACATCTTCGAGTCGAACCTCGACGGTGGCGAGTTACGGCAGTTGACCGATTCGCCCGGCTACGATGCCGAAGGATCGTATTCGCCCGACGGCAAGCAGATCGTGTTTTGCAGCACGCGCGACGGCGATCCGGACATTTACCTGATGAATGCCGACGGCTCGAACGTGCGGCAACTCACCAATGCCCCCGGCTATGACGGTGGGCCGTTCATCTCGCCTGACGGTAAGTGGGTGGTTTTCCGCAGCGACCGCGACAAGGAAGGCTTCTTGCAGATTTACGTCATCGGTATCGACGGCGCGCACGAGACGCCGCTGACCTCGAACCCGAATTCCGTGAACTGGGCTCCTTACTGGCATCCGGCAAAGCCGTATATCATCTGGACCGGCGCCGATCACACCGATCCTCAGGCCCGGCCGAACTACGATCTATGGCTGATGCGCTATGAGAAAAGAGACGGGCAGATCGCGCCCGGTCCGATCACGCGCGTCACCGACAATCCGACGGCCGACGTGTTGCCGGTGTTTTCGCCCGATGGTAATCGACTGATGTGGACGTCGAATCGCACCGCCGATCATGCCAGCCAGTTGTTCCTGGGGAGCTTTCGGCTGCCGGAATGAAGCGCGCGACGGAATCGCGCATCATGAATCGCGAGGGCTACGGCCTAACCTCGATTTTCATCTTGCCCAGCACTTGCGCAACCGGCAGAAAGCTGGCCAGGGCGGTGGATTCTTTCAGGTTCGTGGCGGCCAGCTTCAGATGCCCGGCGCCGATGCCGCCAAGGCCCAGCGTGCCATCCAGGCCGATCCATTGCCCGGCGATAAGAGCTTCGGTCCACATATGAAAGGCGAAAGCGTGCTCGGTCGGGACATAGACCAGGCCGACCGCGACGCGCGCCGGGATGCCACGGGCACGTAGTAGCGCCGCCAGCAAAACGGCATGTTCGGTGCAATCCCCTTCCAGACTCTGCGCCACTTCGGCGGCTGTGGCAAAGGTCTGCGAGTAATTCTTTTCGGCCACTTTGTCGTGAACGTAGCGCTCGAGCGCCACGGCGGTACGCCACGGATCCTGCTCGGCGCCGGCCGCGTCGCGCGCCATCGCGATAATCTTCGGATCGTCGCTTTGAATAAAGCTGTTGGGCTGCCGGTCATCGTCCGTAGGAGCAGTCCTCTCGGGCGAGTCCTTGGCCAAACCTCCCGGGCGGACAGCGCGCACCAGCACGTCGGCCGTATGCGCATCCACAGCGGTGACGCGTTGGCTGTCATCCGAAACGAAGACGGTCGCCGGGTCACCGCCGTCGAGGTGGACACGGTACACGATCTGTTTCGCGTGGTGCGGATCGGCCGGCGGCCGCGCCAGCCGCACCAGCGAGGACAGACCAAGGTCAAGCACCTGGGCGTCGGATTTGCGCAACGCCTCCTCTTTCGTGGTGCGATAAGCGACCTGATCGAGCCCCGTGACGACGGTCTTCAGCGTAACGCCGTCGGCATCGGTCCATTGAACGCCGTCGATCGGCTTGGCGCCCGGCAGCGTCGTGATTGTCTCGATGCGCAGCAGCTCGCGCTTTCCTTGAAGCAAGCTCGTCGACTCGAGCTGTTTGGCGCGTAGCTCGATTTTGCCGACCTGGTTAAAGACCGGCATCAAAGTCGACAGCGTACGCGATTCGCCAGGCTGCATGGGGCGCAGTCGCAGGCTTTCTTCGACGGCGAAATAGCCGCGCGCCTCGCGCGGCCACGGCATCGAGCTGCGGCGTTTCTGACCTCCCGAGCTGATCGTGATCTCGATCGTGCCATCGCCCACGCGGCCCGCGACGATGCCGGGCGTCGGGCCCATCTTCGTATCCGACGTGAAGCTCTGCACTTCGCCGGAGAGCGTTTCAACGACCGACATCTTCACTTCCGAGGTCGATTCCTCGCCGAAGCGCTTGACCGATAACCGCAAGGCCCCTTGGGCCTCGATCAAATCCGCTTGGCCGGGAAGCGCCTTCCAGCGCGTCACGGCGTAACCAAGCCGGGCACCGCCGAGGTAATACACGTCCCATTGTTCCTGCCCCACCAGCGCACTTAGCGACCTGGCGAGAGCATCGCTAGCGGGTTTGCCGTTGGCGGACTTTGCCGCCTCGGGCGCGGCGGGCTCCGCACCGTCGGTTTGCGGCGGCGGCCCGGAAATCGCCGTGCTACAACCACTCAAGGCCCATGCCAGCAGGGACGGAACGAACCACGACCTGACGGATTTCTGGATTCTTCGGCCGATCCGCGTACGATTCATCGTGGGCATAAGGGGAGTATGACTCGATCGGAGGGTACGCAGCCTCGGAGCGTCAAACCCGTCCGAATCGCGGTTCGTGTCGTAGCGACGGTGAGGCGCAGGGCACGGTGCCCTGCAAAACGATCCGAACGAAATATACTCAGCACGCGTACCGTAGTGGTAGCAGCCGAGAATGGTCGGGGGAGAAGGATTCCTCAGACGCGTGTAACGTTTGAATGTCGAGGGAGCTGATTGCAGCGCCCCGCCAGGACGTTACACCACAACTGACTGACAGAACGACTCAGGGAAGTCTTTTTTCACGCAGGTCCGCGTGAGAGAGGCTTCCTTTTTTTGTTGGCGTTTTCTTGTCGGTGTGGGCGACCGCCTGACAGAGTTTTTGGCGTACGAAACCTGGGACGAAGCCACATCCTTCACAACACGCACGTCTCACCAAGGAAGGCATGAATTCTTCGCAGCGCGGCCGGTCGATTGGGCAACCAAATTCAGGCCGGGTGCTAGACTAAATTTCGAGGAACCATTGCGCGACACGACATGGTCGGTCTCGTTTGAGTTTTCAGCCCTAGGGCCGTCCAGCGCAGGCGTTAAAGGACGCACAGGCGCTGGCCGGCAGCGGTTTTGCCTGTCAGTCGGATCGTACCGTTTCTGCCGCCGCCCGCGGGCCAGCGACCACGAAACCGCACCCGGGGGGCCTTGTGTGAGAAGTATGTGACCTAGTGTTTTTTGAGGATCGGTCTTTCGCCGGCCGCGTCAACGTATTGCTGCCCAAACAACTGACTCGGGACCCTTAGATCCATGGGCTTTTTGAAACGCTTCTTCCGCAATGTTTTCCGCGATGGCGCGGCGCCGACGGGCACCAGCAGCTTCGAGCAATTGAGCGAGGCCGACTTGGAAGCCCACCTGGGCGTTTCGCGCTATGGCAACTTCACGCTGACCGACGCCATCCGGCCGTCGTACGACTTGCAGGTCGTACCGCGGCAGGGCTACCGGCATGACGTGTATAACGATGCCGATAACCGTTGCTCGGTGCCGGTGCTGATGGGCGCCGCGTCGCGCGAGGAACTGTTCGAAGTCTTCATGGAGTTGCTCGATCCGCTCGGTTCGGAAGTCGACGTCGTGCTGGAAACGAGCCACAACCGCGAAGCACGCGGACACGTGGACCTGTACCGCGAGCACATCGACATGCCGGTGCTCAAGAGCATCCTGTGGGATTACGAAGACCTGCTGTTGAACGACGGCTGCGTCGGCATCGCCGTCTTGAACCCGGCGGTTCCGCAGGAAGTGCAATTCGACGAACACAAGCTGCTGATCGTCTACGGTGAAGACCTGACGCAGTTCGAGAACGTCTTCCGCGATCGCCAGGTTCCGTGCGACGACCAGATGAAGTTCATCACCGAAGCCGAGCACGTGCATTCGTCGAGCGACAACTACTTCCGCGAGTTCGAAGAATTGCGGACGCGGTTGGGCATGGACTCGATGTGCGACCAGGATGCTATTCCGGGCGTCGGTTAGGATTGGCCGGTGCCGAGGGTGAGACTGCAAACCCCTGGAGTCTGGCACAGGTGCGCTAGCCGCCTGTACGCATCGCAGCGCGAAAAAATTCTTAAACCGCTCGGCCGGCTGCGAGATCACTTCTGCCCGCTCAGCGATTCTAGCCAGGCCTGATCCTCGCGTAGCACTTCGAGCGTCTCTTCCAGCCCCACGAAGTGCCGACGGAAACGCAGCCAGCCCAGCCCGCCGACGACAACGGCCGCGACGACGAGGCCGGCAAACCATATCAACAGCCACGCCGTGCGATCGAGCCCCCACGTCCCGTCCAGGGCCGTAGCGGCAGCCACGACCAGGACTGGTAGCGAAACCAGCGCAAGTAGCCCTGCCACGGCGAGAGCGACCACCAATCGCCGCACGTCCCCCACGGCTACGCCCAATTCGAATCGGGCCAGTTGCCAACGAGCCGCGACGGCAGCGCGCAGCTCGTCGCGGAGCCGATGGATCTCGGCCACCGTGGGAGCAAACAGCGTTTCGTCTTGGTCGGCCATAATTGCTGGTGGTTAACGCGGTCGTCAGTCGGGACCGGGCCGGTCCCCCGAGGAGCGGAAATTGGTCCACACGTCGAGCAGATCCCCCAGGATCCGGCTCCGCGCCGAGGCGACGCCCCATTGAATCAGGTTCGTGGCCACGGATCGTGAAATCTGTCTTCCCGGGCGCATCGCGGCCAGCCACAGGCCGACCCCGAAAACCGTCCCCAGCGAAGCGATCGGAAATCGCCGCACGTACGTCTTCCAAGAGGTCAAGCGGCGCTGTTCGTGCTTGAGTGCGGCCAAGGTGGCACGGGTGGACGTGCGGGTGCGCGCGATCTCGGCGCGCAGTTGCCGCTTGCGAAACAGCACATCAGCATCTACGACGCGACGCACGGCCATGAGCGGCCTTCCCTTCCGGATCCAAGCGCAACGGCGGACGCCGTGCGTTCATTCCCTACCGCCGGAATATCCGGCCGCACAACCATCCGCAGGCGAGCGCCAACAGGACGCCAGGAGCCGGGTACTTGCGTACCATCTCCAGGACGGCCGACAGCCAATCGCCTGAGTTGCTGCGGCGCGCCTCGGCAAAGTTCTCGGCCGCCTGGTGGCGAACGTCTTGGTATTGCGACAGGGCGCGTTCAAGCTGCTCCTGGGCCGCGCGCAGCGCCTTTTCGGCCGCGCGCACTTCGGGGCGCTCGTCCAGCTTGCGACCTAGATTTTCGAAGGTTCCGGCAGCCGCCGGACGTGGTTCTGGGTGTGAATCGGTCATCGGTCGAGATCCCTCACTTTCTGGCGGACTCTCCGGGCGTTTGGTGCGGCGTGTGCCGGCTACGATCGCCTGTTTGAACGTAGCTTACAGGGGGAGGGGTCACAATCGACCGCCGGTGCCCGGGCGGGCTGCAAAAGCCGCATATTTGATGCCAAAGGAGCGGTTGTGTCGTCCTCCTGCGCAGGTGCGACGGGGCGGCGCGGATGGGCGCGCGGAGGCGTGGCTTCGTTGTGGGGGCAGGCCGCTTGGATACAATGCACTCGGCGGCGTAATCTCCTTTCACATGGCCGCATGCGAAGGCCTTTTCGGGAGCGCGCGCACGAATCGCGCGAGAACCACTCGTGGCCAAGTTCTTTCAAGATCCGCCGGTTCTGGCCAATCAATACGACGACGACCACGTGCTGCGCCGCTACCTGATGCGGCGGCTGCCGCGCGACGTGCTGGCCGAGATCGAGCCCGACCTGCACCGCTTCGGCGGGCGGGTCGTCACCGACATCCTGGCGATGGGCGAAGACGCGCACGCCCATGAACCCGAGCTCGTGCAATTCGACCCGTGGGGCCGCCGCATTGACCACATCGAAACCGCGCGCGGCTGGCAAGACCTGGAGCGCGTGAGCGCCGAAGAGGGGCTCGTGGCGATCGGCTACGAGCGGAAGCTCGGCCCGTTGTCGCGCATCTATCAGTACGCCAAGCTGTATCTGTTCAATCCTTCGTCGGCCACGTATTCCTGCCCACTGGCTATGAGCGACGGTGCGGCGCGGCTGATCGAGGTGATGCGCGACGAAGAGTTGAAGGCCGGCGCCTATCGCCGCCTGACCACGCGCGATCCGGCAACGTTCTGGACCAGCGGACAGTGGATGACCGAACGCACCGGCGGTTCGGACGTCGGCCGGACCGAGACCGTGGCCCGACACGAGGGCGGTCCCTGGTACCGACTGCATGGCACGAAATGGTTCACCTCGGCCACCACGTCGCAAATGACGATGACGCTGGCGCGGATCGAGGACGGGGCCGGTAAGTCAATCCCCGGCAGCCGCGGCTTGAGCCTGTTCTATCTCGAGACGCGCGGGTCCTCGGGCGAGCTGAATCACATCGTGATTCATCGCCTGAAAGACAAGCTCGGCACCCGCAGCTTGCCGACCGCCGAATTGAGCATGGAAGGCACACGAGCCAAGCTGATCGGCGAGCCCGGCGACGGCGTGCGGAACATCACAACGCTCGTGAACATCACGCGTTTGCACAACGTGATCGGCGCCGTCTCGGGCATGCGCCGTGGGCTGGCCTTGGCGCGAGACTATGCGCAGCGCCGCGAAGCGTTCGGCAAGTTCCTCATTGATCAGCCGCTGCACGTGGAAACTTTGGCCGACCTGGCGATCGAATTTCAGGCCGGCTTCCAACTCGCCTTCCGGGCACTCGATCTCTTGGGCAAGGAAGAATGCGGCGCGGCAAATAGCGACGAGTCGGCCGTGCTGCGGTTGCTCACTCCGCTGGCCAAGCTCTACACGGCGCGGCAGTCGGTGGCGAGCGCGAGTGAAGTGGTCGAAGGGTTTGGCGGCGCCGGCTACGTGGAAAACACCGGTTTCCCGCGCATTTTGCGCGATGCCCAGGTGCTGTCGATCTGGGAAGGGACCACGAACGTACTGAGCCTCGACGCGCTGCGGGCGATCGAAAAGAGCGACGCCTTCGGCCCGTACATGGCCGAGATCGACGAGCTTTTGGCCGGCATCACGCTCGACGAATTGAGCCCTGCCGTAATGCAAGCTCAGGACGCCGCCCGCCAAGTGCGCCAGTTTTTACCGGCGGCGCTTGCCGAAGGGCGCGATTTCCAGCAAGCCGGAGCGCGCTCGTTCGCGTTTAGCCTCGCGCGACTTATGGCCGCGGCGCTTTTGCTCGACGATGGGCAGTGGAATCTGCAGAACCACGGCGACGGGCGCGGCGTCGCCGTCGCTCGACGCTGGTGCGGGCGCAACCTCGCGCCGCTGGTCCATGCGGATCGTCAATGGCGAGCCGAGAGCGAGGCACTGGCGCGCGATTTGACGCTCACCGAGCGTCCGGCAGCTACGGCGCCGCGCAAGTCGTGAGCTCGGCGTTTCGAGCGCAGGCCATTCCTGCAGCCGCGCATCCCAGAACTTGGATCGAAAGTTGGAACTACTAGGAATCTCCCTATGAAAGCCGTGCAGATTTCTGCGTTCGGTCAGCCCTTGGAAGTGGCGCAATGCGTCGAGTTGCCCGATCCGGCCGCGCCGGCCGCAGGCCAGGCGATCGTGTCGCTCGAGGCGTCGCCGATCAATCCTTCGGATGTGCTGACGCTGTCGGCGCAATATGGGATTCTTCCGAAGTTGCCCGCGGTGCCGGGGAACGAGGGCGTGGGGCGCGTGCTGGAGGTGGCCGGCGACGTCAAGAACGTGAAGCCGGGCGATATCGTGCTCTTGCCTGCCGGCGCCGGTACCTGGCGCGAAAAGCTCGCGGTACCTGCCGCGCGATTGTTTCCCATGCCGCCCGGCGCGGACCGGCAGCAATTGTCGATGTTGACCGTCAATCCGCCGACGGCGCTACTTCTCTTGCGCGATATCGTGGACGTCAAGTCAGGCGAGTGGGTGATTCAAAACGCGGCCAACTCCGGCGTCGGCTCGTACCTGATCACGCTCGCCGGTTTGCGCGGCTTGAAAACCGTGAATGTCGTGCGGCGTGAGTCGCTCGTCGCGCCGCTCAAGCAACTGGGGGCCGATGTCGTGGTGGTCGATGGGCCTGATTTGCACAAGCGCGTGGCCGAGGCGACCGACAAAGCCGCGATCCGACTGGCGATCGATGCCATCGGCGGTGACGCGACGGCGCGCCTGGCGCACTGCGTGGCGCCCGGCGGCACGGTCGTGAATTACGGAGCGCTTTCCGGACAGCCGTGCCAGGTCGCGCAACAAGATTTGATCTTTCGCAATGTCACGTTGCGTGGCTTCTGGCTGGCCCACTGGTTCAACCAGGCGACGCCGGCCGATCAGATGGCCGTTTTCGCCGAATTGATCAAGCTCGTTGCGACCGGCAGGCTGAAGACCAACGTCGAGGCCACCTATCCGCTCTCGCGCATCAAGGATGCCCTGGCCCACGCCATGCAGGCCGGGCGCGATGGCAAGATCTTGCTCGTGCCAGGCTAGACGTTTCCTACCTGATCAAAGCAATGGCCACTCTGCGCGCCGTTCTCGTCATCGTCTGGGCTTCTCCTGCGACGATCCTGGGTCTCGTCGCGGGCTTGCTCGGCCTCGCGAGTGGCGGAAATATTTGCCGCCGCGGCCGGGTGCTGGAATGCTCGGGCGGCGCGGTGACGTGGCTGTTGCGTCATACGCCACTGGTGCGCGGAGCCGCGGCCCTCACGCTCGGGCACGTGGTTCTCGGCCTGGATCAGCAGGCACTCGAGGACACGCGCGAGCACGAACTTGTCCATGTCGCGCAGTACGAACGCTGGGGCCCGGCGTTCCTGCCGGCGTACGGCCTATGCGCGCTCGCCCTCTGGCTCACCGGACGGCAGCCTTATTGGGACAACCCCTTCGAACGCGAAGCGTATCGCCGCGCGCCGTAAACGCCCGGCGGCCGCCAGCGATAGTGTCCGCGTCAGGCGTTCTTCTTCTGATCCAGAGGCGCAAAGCGAATGAGCGTTGCGGGCGCATCAAGGCAAAACCGATTATTTGCCACGATCCATGGCACCTTTCGACGTTGCCATTTTTCCGGGAGGAGGCAAAAATATAACAGTGGCACGGCGCACAGGTCGTGCCGATGAGACGGCTCGCCAGCGTGGCGGACACTCCCGGCGAGCAGAGGAGAGCCAGGTATGGACCGAAGCCGCTCGCAGGCGTCTTTGTACCAATTCTTCTCCGGTTTGACCGAGTACGTGTTTCAAACGCGGCTCGGCGTCGCCGATCCTCCGTTGGTCGATTACATCTCGACCCTGCTGGCCCGGTTCACGCACACCGACGCCATTTACAAGATTCGCAGCCTCTCGGGCCGGCGGCTCGAGGAGGTGGCCACGATGCTCGTCGAGGCCGAAGCCCGTGCCGGTGACGCGCGCCGCGAGGTACATCGCCACATCGGCGACTTCACCCTCTTCTGGACCGGCGTGTATCCCGAGTTCCTCAAGCGCATGGAGCGCGAGGGACGCAGCGATCGATTGCTCGATTACCGGCAGCAGGGCAAGCGGGCGTACTATATTGCCAGCACCATCGAGCACGATGCCCACCGCAACGAGAACGAGATCCTCGAACGGCTGAGCCATGAGTTCGAGCTGTGCGCCTACGGTCTTGGCGAGTTGCGTCGGGAGTGGGAACGCCGCGAGCCCACGACGGGCGAGGATCGCCTCGGCCCGTTTCTGATCAATTGAGAAGCGGCCATTTCGCGACATTCCGCGAGGCTTTTGCCCGCCCCCGAGGTCGCAGCTAGCGACTGCTCTTGGAGATTCCGCCCCGGCTGGGCTACGATCGCTCTGGCTCGCGTGCGCGCCCTTTTGGGGACCCGTCGGGCACTAGGGCGCGCGAAGGATCGCGAGCACGGCGACAAGCAACAGCGAAACGGAATTCGATCATGACGAACCCCTTGCGCCTCGTGCTGGTGCTGCACCAGCATCAGCCGGTCGGCAATCTGGAAGCGGTCAACGAGGAGATTTATCGAGACAGCTATCTCCCTCTGTTGGAGACGCTCGCCGAATATCCCTCCTTGCCGGTGAACTTGCACGTCAGCGGTTCGCTCGTCGATTGGCTGTCCGCGCGGCATCCGGAGTACCTGCACCGGGTGCGCGAGCTGGTTACGGCCCAACGCATCGAGATCTTGGGCGGCGCTTATCACGATCCGATCCTGCCGATGCTCTCGCACACCGACCGGCGCGGGCAGATCGACACGTTCGGCCGCCGGCTAGGCCAACTGTGCGGTGTCCGCCCGCGCGGCATGTGGCTTGCCGAGCGGATTTGGGAACCTTCGATCGCGGCCGATATGGCCGCTTGCGACATCGAGCACACGGTGCTCGACGATTACCACTTTCACGCGGCCGGCCTCGCGAACGATCGCTTGCGTGGGTACTACTTGACCGAAGCGGCCGGACAACTCGTGGCCCTGTTTGCCGGCGACGAGCAGTTGCGCTACCTGATTCCGTTTGCCGAGCCGGAAGAAACGATCGCCTATCTGCGCGGGATCGCGCAGGCCACGCCGGGCGCCGTGATGGTTTACGCCGACGATGCCGAGAAGTTCGGCTCGTGGCCCGGCATGCGCGAGCGCGTGTACGAGCGGCAATGGCTGCGCCGCTTCCTGGCGGCGCTCACGGCCCATGCCGATTGGCTGCGCGTGACGACGCTGGGCGAAACGATCGATCACGTGCCCCCCTTGGGCAAGGTTTACGTGCCCGAGGGGAGCTACCGCGAAATGGATACCTGGTCGACGCTGTCGAGCGGAAGTTCTCGGCCGCAGGGCACCTGGCGCAATTTCCGCGTGAAGTATCCCGAAATCGACGAGATGTATTGCCGCATGTTGGCCGTCAGTCGGCGCTGCGAAGCGGCCGCCGCCGAAGCTGATGACGACCCGACGGTCGCCGTCGTGCGCGAGGCGCAGCAGGCTCTCTATCGCGCCCAGTGCGGCTGCGCGTATTGGCATGGCATCTTCGGCGGCGTCTACGTGCCGCACTTGCGCCAGGCGGTTTATCAAAACCTGATTGAGGCCGAAAAGCATCTCGACACCGCCGCCGGCCGCAGTGAGCCGTGGCTGTCGGCCACGATCGATGATTTCAATCTGGACGTCCACAAGGAATTACAGCTGGCCAATAGCAAGCTGTCACTTTTTCTCGCGCCGGAAGCCGGTGGCAGTCTGTACGAGCTTGACGTCCGTGAGACAGGCTCGAACTTACTGGCCACGCTAGCCAGACGCCCGGAACCGTACCACCCGCAGCCTTCCGCAACAGCGACAAGCGACAACGAAGCAACTACCCAGCCATTGGTCTATGACGCGCACTGCCGCAGAAGCCTGCTGGATCACTTTTTCGATGCCAGTGCCACGCTCGATGAGGTTGCCATGAATCGCGCGATCGAGCGTGGCGACTTCGTGCAGGGGCGCTACCGCGCGCGATTGCGCCGCACCGGCGAGGGCGTCTGCGCGCAGCTTGCGCGGGCGGGCCACCTGTGGGGACGCGGCGTTACGGTCACGAAGGAAGTTACGCTGTGGGCCGAGCGCGCCACGATGAACGTTCATTACGAGCTGACCGGGCTGCCGCCGGGGCAACCTTTGCAGTTCGCCATTGAGTTCAATTTTGCCGGCTTTCCGCCCGGCACCGCCGACCGTTACTTTGTCGACGCCCGTAACCAGGTGCTCTCGGACCTGGGGCGGCGCGTCGATCTGCCGGCTGCCCCTTCACTACGGCTGGTGGATCGTTGCCAGGGGCTCGATGTCAGCCTGGCCGTGTCCGAGCCGGCCGGCTTTTGGGCGTTCCCGATTCTCTCGACGAGCCGGTCGCAGCGCGGCCTCGAAACCATCCAGCAATCGGTCGCCGTCATGCCGCATTGGCGGATCGTCGGTGATGCGACGGGGCGCTTCGCTGTTGATTTGCAGTTGTCGGTCGTTACCTCGCCGGCTGGTTCCCATCCCGCGCTCGCGCTGCGCCCCGTGCCTCAACAGGCGGTCGCTGCCGCTGCGCCGCGGACGGCCGACAGTACGGTGCGGTACGTGATCGATTCGGCCCACGAGCAGATCGCTCCGAAATCGGCCACCGCGACACCGACGCGATATATGTACGGGCTGTAGGGCAGGCCTGACGAAAAGGCGGCGGCGGGCTTGAGAAGGCCCCGTAGCACGCGATAACTACCTCCGATTCTTGCCAGAACATCTGACAACGACACGCGTTACGCGAATTTCGCCTGCCGGCCTGAAACTCCTCGCGCGTGGCGGGGTTTAATCCGATGGCCGAAGCGCTCGGTCGTGCCGACAAACTCACGCGGCCAACGATTCGCTCCATGCGGTCCAATTCCGGGCCGAGCTGATCATTCATTTCGCACCCTCGAAAGGAGTTCGCTATGGCGTCCTCGCGGTGGCTCAAGGTTCTGGTCTTGGCGGTTCTGGTGGCGGTCGGCTCGCTGAATGCCGCTAGCGCGCAGCAGCGCGGCCGCGGTGGTTTCGGGGGGGCGATGGCGGGCGGCGATGGGCTGAGGATTCTGGCGATTCCGCCGGTCCAGGACGAATTGAAGTTGAACGCCGCGCAGAAGACCGCGGTGCGCGAAGCGACCGAAGAAATGCAGGCAACGTTCTCCGGCTTGCGCGACCTGTCGCAGGAGGAGCGCCGCGAGAAGATGCAGGAGCTGCAGCAGAAGACGAAGGACCTGCGGACGAAGGTCGAAGCCACGCTCGAGCCGGCACAAAAGGAACGTTTCAAGCAGCTCGTTCTGCAGCGTCGCGGTGCGTTCGGCGCGCTGCAAGATCCGGAAGTCGCCACGGCGCTGAAGCTCACCGACGACCAGAAGAAGAAGGTCGAGACCCTGGCCGAGGAATCGCGCCCCGGTCGCGGCCAAGGAGGTGGCGGCGGTGGCGGCGGCGATCGGGCCGCCATGCGCGAACGGTTCGCGGCCATGCAGAAGGAACGCAATGACAAGGCCCTGGCCATCCTGACCGCCGAGCAAAAGGCGGAGTTCGAGAAACTACAAGGCGCGAAGTTCAACTTCCCGGCCGGCGGTGGATTCCAGCCCGGCGCTTAGTCGATTTTCGCAGAACCTTTGCTCGCGGGGCCGGAACAGAGAATCCGGTCCTGGTCTGGATGGGCGGAGCTGCGGCACATGAAACGGCCGTAGCTCCGCCTTTATTTTTTGCCGCCGGCGCTGGCAATTGTCGGCCCCAATGGTTCCAATAGTCGGGCAACGCGACGTGACGAACAGTAAACGTAAGAGTCGGCAGTTCCGACTCGCTTCTCTACATACAAAAGGGTGCCTTCATGCGAGGTTTCCGGCCCGCTCTTCTCTCGGCTCTCACGTTCCTGGCAGCCTTGGCCTTGGAAAACCGTGCCGTCCGAGCGGCCGACGCGGCCGCGGCCACGCCGATCGGCAAGCGCGTTGCTTCGGTCGCACTACCGGATCATCACGGGCGCGACGTTTCGCTGTCCGACTTTCAAGAGAAGAAGGTCCTGGTGCTGGTGTTCCTCGGCACCGAATGCCCGCTGGCCAAGAGCTACGCGCTAAGGCTTAACGAGCTGGCGAAAGAATACGAGTCGCAAGGCGTGGCCTTCCTCGGCATCGATTCGAATCTGCAGGATTCGCTTTCGGATATCGCCGCGTTCGTCAAAGCCCATGATCTCGCCTTTCCGCTGCTCAAGGACCTGGGCAACAAGCTGGCCGACACGCTCGGCGCGCAGCGCACGCCCGAGGCCTTTCTGCTCGACGGCGAACGCGTCGTTCGCTATTGGGGGCGGATCGATGATCAGTACGGCTTCAAAACGGGCGCCGGCTACGTGAAGCCGAAGCTGAACGAACGCTCGCTGGCCCTCGCGATCGACGACGTGCTGGCCGGGCGGCCGGTCGCCAAGCCGATGACCAAGGCCGACGGTTGCTTGATCGGCCGCGTGAAACACGAGCCGCACGGCGAGGTCACGTACTCGAACCAGATCGCGCGGATCTTCAACGATCGCTGCGTCAGTTGCCACCGGCCGGGCGAGATCGCGCCCTTTGCCATGACGTCGTACGACGAAGTGCAGGGCTGGGCCGAGATGATCGGCGAGGTCGTGGCCGACGGGCGCATGCCGCCGTGGTTCGCCGATCCGCACTTCGGAAACTTCAAAAACGACCCCCGGGTGACCGACGACGAACGAAAGATGATCGCCACGTGGATCGCCAACGGCTGCCCCGAAGGGGACAAGAGCCAGTTGCCGGCGCCGCGCGAGTTTGCCGAAGGTTGGCAAATCGGCCAGCCGGACCAGATCGTCTACATGCAAGACGAACCGTTCCAGGTTCCCGCCGAGGGAACCGTCGAATACCAGTTCTTCACCGTCGACCCCGGCTGGACCGAGGACAAATGGGTGCAGGCCAGCGAATGCCGGCCGAGCAATCGAAGCGTCGTACATCACATCATTGTCTTCCCGCGACGCGAGGGGGATGACGATATGGGAGGTCGTGGCGGCCTGGCCGGCTACGCGCCCGGAACGCCTCCGCACGTGAATCCGCCGGGCACGGCCGTCTTCGTACCGGCCGGCTCGAAGCTGGTTTTCCAATTGCACTACACGCCTAACGGCTCGCCACAGAAGGATCGCAGCGCCGTGGCGATCAAGTTCGAAGACCCGAAGAACGTGAAGTGGCGCGTCGCCACGATCGGCGCCTCGAACGCCGCGTTTGCCATTCCGCCGCATGCGGATAATTACCCGGTGGAATCGCAGCAGAAATTCGGCAGCGACATCCAACTGCTGTCGCTCTTCCCGCACATGCACTTGCGCGGCAAGGCGTTCCACTACGAGGCCATCTATCCCGACGGGACGAAGGAAGTGCTGCTTGATGTGCCGCACTACGACTTCAATTGGCAAAACAGCTTCATTTTCGAAAAGATGAAGACACTGCCCAAGGGAACGACGCTGCACTGCCTCGCGCATTTCGACAATTCGGAGCACAACCTCGCGAATCCGAATCCGGACGAGACGGTGAAGTGGGGCGATCAAACCTGGGAAGAGATGATGATCGGCTGGTACGACATGGCCGTGCCGGTCGAGGCGTCGCTGGCCGAGGCCGTGCCCGAACGGGCCAACCGCCGCCGCAATCGCGACGGCGAAACGCGGCAAAAGCAGGAAGCCAAGCCCGAGGCCAAACCAGCCGACGGCGACGCGGAATAAGACGCCGTATGATTGCGCTTCGAACCGTGCATTCGCGCAGAGCGCGGATGGGTTGAACCGTCTCCCCTCAGGGGAGAGGGCTGGGTGAGCGGCGAGACGCTCACGAAAAATCTGCTCGGCGCTCAACGAGACGACCGAACTCGACAAGAATCAAAGTCGCGCGAAGCGAGACGCCCCTACCCTCCCCTAGCAGCCTGTTGAAGAACTCAACGGGCTGCGACATCGCAGGGATGGGATGGCAAAATGTCGACGTAAGTCGTTATTTTGCGAGCCGTGCGAAGCTTTGCTTCGCACTTGGCGAGGTTGAAAAAAGCCACGAGGGCTTTTTTCAACAGGCTGCTGGCCCCTCCCTGATAGGGCGGGGGATCAACGGCGCTGGACGCGCGCAATCGAGACTCTGCAGCGCGACCAAGCTTTCGGTGCAGCTGGCGTCTATGGCTGCTCCAGCAATCGCCGCTCGGGAAGCGTGAGAAACGACAACACGTCCGCCACGTCCTGCGAAGTTAGTCGTTGCTCGAGCCCCTCGGGCATGAGCGACTTGCCCGAGGCTTGCAGCTCTTCGATGTCAGCCCGCAGCACGACGTCGTCGGCGCCCTCGCCGCGACGTAGCGTAACGGCTTCGCCCGTGTCGCTGACGAGAATGCCTGCAAGCGCACGGCCGTCGCGTGTGATGAGTGAGTAGCTGAGAAAATCGGGCGCGACTTGCCGGCTGGGATCGAGGAGGTCACCGAGCAGCGTTTCCTTCGGCCGGCCGGCGACGCCTGAGATATCCGGTCCCACCTGCCGTCCGAACCCCAGGATCGTGTGACAGGTCGCGCAATGCTCCTTGAACAATTTCGCGCCATGCTCTCGGTTACCCGCTAGTTCGAGCGCCGGCCGATAGCGGGCCAGCACTTCGTCGCGGGGCGCGGGCGCGGACCTGGCAAATAGCTCCGCCGCTTGCGCTGCGATTTCCGCGTCGCGCGATTTTTCAAACGCTGCGCGCACCGCCGGATCGATCTCGGCCGCACGCACGACCTCGCGGGCGATGGCGTCGACAAACTCTCGGCTGGCAACGGTCGATTCGAGCGCCGACGAAGCGATCAGCCGGCGCCGGGCCGGTGTGAAACTGGCCCAGCCGTCGATCAATTCACGTACAAGCGCCCCGTCGCCGCGGCGGCAGATCGACGCGACCGCGGTATCCGCGGCTGGGCCCGTGGCCGAACCCGCCGCGAGCGGCGCCAACCGCGCGACCTGCTCCGACGAACCAACGTCCCCCACGACGCGCACGGCCAGCGACCGTAAATCGGTGCGGGCCGCTTCCGCGAATGCCTGGCCGAGGGCCGCATCAATGGTCGGCACGAGGCGAGGGTCGCGGCTGGGGTCCGCGGGCGATGCTTTGCCCGTCGCCGCCGTATGATGCCATGCCCGGGTCGCACCGGCGAGAACGGCCAACCGCCCCGACAGATTTTTTTCGGCACGGTCAGACGCGAGGAAATCCATGCAACTGCCGGCGTCGGACTCGTTCGGCACCACGGCCCAGCACTCGCCCAAGTACTCCAGCGTCTCGACCTGTTCGATCGAAGGATCGCCGAGCCAGGAAGAATTCTCCGCGGCTAGTCGCGCGATGAAGGGACCGGCTACGTCGGCAGCGCTGGCCGAGAGTGCGCGGACAATCCATGGCGCGTCCTTGACGCGGGCAAGCGCAACCAACGCGGGCAGCTTTTCTTCGGCCGGCAGATCGCCCACGGCGCGTGCCAGTTCGAACAGCACGCCGGCATCTTTTTCGGTTTCCGCCAGCCGGCAGGCAGCCTGCCGCAGCGCTTGCGCATTGCGCCAGCGCAGCGCGGCCAAAAGAACCGCCTGGCGACGAACGTCGGCTGCCGGATGCGCGAACGAGGCGAGCACGGCCGCATCGTCGAGCGCGCCGATCCCATCCAACGTTGAAAGGGCGTGCAGCGCGGCGCGCGCGTTGTCGCCTCGGGCAAGCTTCAGCAATTGTGAAGCGACACTGCGATCGCCGCGTTCAACCAACAAACGCTGCGCGGTGTCGCGCCGCCAGCCGTTGGTACTCGCGAGCTCAGCAACCAGCTCGGCCGTGCCGGCTCTGGCCAGGTTCGGAGCGGTCTGCCGTGCGCGGTCGCGGCGATGAACGCGCCAGATGCGACCATGCGCCACTCCTTCGCGCCAATCGACTTTGTTCCGCCACTCGCCGGTCACGAATTGCGGGTGCTCGACCCAGCGGCGATAGAAATCGGCGATGTACAGTGCGCCATCCGGTCCTGTGCAGGCGAACACGGGATGGAACCAGGAATCGCGGGCGGCGAGGAACTCCTTCCCCTGTTCAACGCGGTGTGATACGAACGTCGGCCCGACGGGCGCGAGCTTGCGCCGATGTACCAGGCTCGACAGCGATTCGCCGACGAAGGCGTCGCCCGCGTATTCGTCTCCTAGAGCGTCTCCGCGAAAGATCCCCAGGCCGGCCATGGCGTTGTAATGATTCGTCGATTCGCGATTGAACGTCTGCGGCCTGGGGCTGATCGGGAAGACTTCGCCCAGGTCGCTCGGATCGGCAAGGTTGTGTACGGCCGCGGCGGCCAGGTACGGATTGCGCGATACGTCGGCCTCGCTGAACATCACCTGCCGGATAGGGATCGTATTCCACGACAGAAATCGCCGGCCCGCGTCGTCGTGCGTCTGGCCGAACTGGCTTTGCCCCATCACGGCCTCGAATCGTTTGAAGTCTCGCGAGAAGCGAAAATCGCGCGTGCGAATCGAAACGCCACGATCGGCCGGCTCGTCGGGGCGGCGCACCACGCCGTCGCTACGGCCGTTGGCGCCGTAGATCCAATTGTCCAGTCCCCAGCACAAACCATTGGCGCGCAGCTGCTGATTCCCTTCGCCGAAGCCGGTGAAGACGACCCGCCGCTCGTCGGCCACGCCGTCGTGGTCCGTATCGCGTAAGAGCAAGAAATCCGGAGCGGCCGTAACCAACAGCCCTTCGCCGGTCGCGAGCACGCCATTGGGAAAATTCAGCTTGTCGGCGAACAGCGTTGCGCGCTCGTAGTGACCGTCGCCGTCGGCATCGACGAGTTTGCGGATCGTGCCCGACGCCGGACCGACGGGGTAATCGCGCATTTCGGCCACGTACATCGCCCCGTCGGCGTCCCAGCACATGGCCACCGGGCTTGTGACGTCGGGCTCGGCCGCGACGAGATCGATGGCCAGGTTCGCGTCGGCAAGCACAAACGTCGCCTGCTCCTGCTGCGGCGAGCGCGCCGTTTGAGGTGCGTCCTCGGCGCAACACGTCGCGCCGCCACCCAACAGTTGGGCGGCGGCGAGAAGAATGCTCCCGATCATTCGCGACTTTTGCATCACGCAGAGTCCTTGCCGAGCACTCGTTCCTGCCCGCCGGGCGAGCCCGGCGGCTAAATCCCCACTGACTACTTTCCAGAAATTAGATCACCGAGCATCACCAAGGCGGCATCGGCGATTCGTTCACCGGTTCCTGGCTCGGCATAGCTTTGATGCCCCATCCATGTTTGATAGCCCCCCAGCTCGTGCCCCTCGCGGTCGGGCAGGTAACCGATCCAGTCGTTGGCCAACTCGGCGATGAACGTGTTCTTGACCGGCGATCGCTTCTTGATGTCGACTCCCAGCGAAGTGAAATACTCCGCCGGCACGCCGACAATCGCCACGTCGCCGATTAACATCACTTGCACCCAGGTGTGCCGCTCCTTCCCCTGTTCGCCTTTCAATTCCAGCCGCTGCTGGCGAAAGACGTTGGCGATCGCGTCGGCGTGATCGGGCGCTCGCTTGCGGCAATAATTCAACACCTTGGCGTCTTCCGTTGCTTCGTCGAAGTGACGCACGCGAAACGTAAAGGGACGCCGCAGCGCCGCCAGATGCGTGACGGGGCGCGTTTCGGCTTTGGAGAGTGCGTCATTCACGGCTGTTTCGATCCGCGACATGGCTTCGGCGGCCGGGACGCCGGCGATATTGTGCGTCGAGCCGGAGGCGCCTTCCAGGAAACACACCGTCGCACCGAGCTTCTGTTCCAGGTCTTGCGCGGCTAGCCCGTAAAACGACGGCGAGCGCACGTTCGGCCGGATGGTGCCGATCGTGTGCGTCGAATGATTGAAGATCACGCCGCGCAGTTTGTCGGTCGCGTCGTAAAAGGCGAGCACCGGCAGTTGCGGATCGAAGGGACCCGTGGGCCGCACGGCGTCGTCACGCGAACCGATCCAATAGATCGTGTTGTCCGAGAGCAAGAGCCGGCTGTTGGCGCCGATGGTATTTTCCTCGCCGAGGTGGAAGGCGAAGCGGCAGCGCTCCGTGCGCCGCTCGTCGGCCAATTCCACCGCGCGAATGATCCCCTCGACCACGCTCTTGATGAATTCCGGTTCCGGACCATAGCCGTGTACGCGGATCGTGCTGGGGGCTGAGTGCGTATGTGTGGCGTTCACCAGCAGGTGATCGGGCGCGATTCCGCAGCGTCGCTCGATCTCCTTGGCGGCCGCCTGCACCATGGCATCGGTCACGAACAACACGTCGCAGGCCACGATGGCGAATTTGCCCCCGTCCGGATGCTCGAGCACGACGGCCACGGCCCGCAACTGCCCTTCCTGCCCCTGCACCTTGGCTCCGCCGATGCCGCCGGCCACGGTCATTTCGTCGGTGGCCGTAAACTCGGCCGTTCCTGTGCCCACCTTCAAGGCACTATGGTCCGCCGGTGCCGCGGCATGCAGCACGCCTGCCCAACCTACGGCAACGAGCGCGACCAATGCGGCGCGCACGAGCAGGCGAAGCGATGATCGGAGCAGTACACAACGATCTGGCAGCATCATCGGGAGCACCTTTTGTCGAGAAGCGGGCCGGGTGGGTTAATGCGGCGGGGAGTTTGCTGTCGGAAGCATGCTATCGCGGGACTGGTGACTATGATGAGCCACCGATTGCCGCTCGCCAAGAGGCCCCGGCTCGCTGGTTGTGGCCCGCCGCCCGCCTGATTTGCGCAGCTTCGCGTCACCGGGGATCGGCATCGAAGGGAAGACCGCGGATCGCGCCGGGCCGCATTGACCCTCGAAAACCCTTTCGCCTAGACTCCCGCGCCCGCGGACTGCGCCCACCGCCTGTCGAGGTCATTTCGTGTCGCTGCGCCGCACATGGATACTACTGCCGTTGGTTTTGGCGATCGTTGCGCCCGCTTTGCGCGCCGCGCCGCCCGTTGCGCCCGACGGTGAAGCCGGAGCTACGGTCAAGGATCCGCTCGTTAAGCGAACCACGGCGCTCGTGCCTGCAACCAGCAAACCCCACGACGCCCGCCGCGCCGAAGAAGCGATCACTGCGCAGGGCGGGCTCGTCGAGCGTGTGACTACGCCCGAAGGGCGAAAGCTAACGGCCGTGTACTGGACTGGCGGTGACGAAGGGCTGGAAAACCTGCTGGCTTTGCCCGACCTGCGCTGGCTCGACTTCACGCGCACCAAGATCACGGACGACGGGTTGACGATTGTCGGGCAGCTCACGCAATTAGAAGGGCTCAAGCTCAACCAAGACCGGATCACCGATGCCGGCCTGGCCCACCTGCGCTCGCTCACCAGGCTGGAAGCGCTGTCGCTGTTGGGCACAAAGATCACGATCGCGGGGCTCGATCATCTCACGCCACTCAACAAGCTGCGGATATTGAATCTCAATTGGACGCCGATCGGGGACGAGGGAGTGAAGAAAGTCGTCGCGCTGCAGCCGCAGCTCGAAGAGCTGTTTCTGTACGACACCAAAGTCACCGATGCGGGCCTGGTGCATCTGGCTCCCATGCATCGCTTGAAATCGCTGAAACTGACTTGGAACGAAATTACTGACGCGGGCCTGGTCCACTTGCTCAAGCTGCCGCGGCTGGAAATCCTGATCCTCAACGGCACGCAAGTGACCGACGAAGGCATGAAGCTGCTCAAGGCCATGCCGCAGCTCAAGCAGGTGTACCTGATCGAAACCGGCATCACCGACGAGGGGGCGCGCGAGCTGTCGAAGCTGTGGAACCTATCGCGGCTGGACCTGTCGAATACTCCGGTCACCGACGCCGGCATGGCCTACCTGGCGAACCTGACGCGCTTGGAAATGTTGCTGATCAACGGCACCGACGTGACGAGCGTCGGCCTGCAGGCCCTGGCGCCGCTCACGCACCTGGGCTTTCTCAGCGTGGCCGGCACGAAGATCGACGACGCGGCCATGCCCACGATCGGCCGCATGCGCGAACTGGAAGTTCTGAGCCTCGATGAAACCCCCATCACCGACGCGGGCTCGGCCGTGCTCGATCAACTGTCACACTTGCACGCGCTGAGCGTGCGCAACACGCAGATTTCCGCCGAGCGCATTGATGAATTGGCGCGCGATCGGCCGGAGATGGAGATTCTCAGGTAACCTCGGGGCGATCAGAACGCCCTTTCTTAGAACAAACCCGAGTCACAGAGCCCGGCTTCAGAGGATATGGACATACGACGCTCAAATCATCGTTTCCGATCGGAATGGCCGTCGAAATCCTGCGCGGCGATCGTCGTGATAGCGGTCATGGCGACATCGGCTCGCGGTGCCGATTGGCCTCAATTTCGCGGGCCGGACGGCCAAGGGCATTCGCCAGAACAAAACCTGCCGCTTACGTGGAGCGAGAACGAAAACGTGGCCTGGAAGACGCCACTAGCCGGGACGGGTTGGTCGTCACCGGTCATTCGCGGCCGCTTGATCTGGCTGACGACAACCATCGAACAAGAAGGATCCTTGCGGGCCATCTGCGTCGACGCGCTGACGGGTCAATTGTTGCGCGACGTGGAAGTATTTCGCAAAGCCGACCTGGGACCGATCAATCCGAAAAATACCCACGCCTCGCCCTCGCCGGTAATCGACGGCGATCGATTGTTCGTTCATTTCGGCGCGCATGGCACGGCGTGCCTGTCGCTGCGCGGAGAAATCCTGTGGCGCAACGAAGATATCAAGTACGACCATGCGCACGGCCCGGCAGGCTCCCCGGTCGTGTGGCGCGACCTGGTGATCGTGAATTGCGACGGCGCCGATACGCAGGCCGTCGTAGCTCTCGATCGGCAAACGGGACAGGTCCGCTGGCGCGCCCCGCGCGAAGGAAAGGTCGGCTATGCCACTCCCTTGATTGCCAAGGTCGATGGCGCCGATCAGCTCATCAGCCCGGGCGGCGGGCAGGTCACCGCGTACGCGCCAGCCACGGGGCAGGAAATCTGGCGCTTTCGCCACAGTGGCGACTCGATCGTGCTGCGACCGGTTGTCGATCACGGGCTGGTTTTCGTATCGAGCGGTTATGGCACGCTCGGTTTCTACGCGATCGACGCCAGGTCGCGCGGCGAGATCGCGACGGCCGACTGCGCCTGGACATTGCGCCGCGGCGTGCCGTTCGACCCGTCGCCACTCATCGTGGGCGACGAGTTGTACCTGGTCAGCGATCAAGGCGTGGTCAGTTGCCTGGATGCCAAGACCGGCAAGCAGCGCTGGCAATTGCGGCTGCGCGGCGCGTTCTCGGCTTCACCGCTGTTGGCCGAGGGACGGATCTACATCACCAGCGAAGAGGGCCTGACCACGGTGCTCGCTCCGGGCAAATCCGCCAAGAAGCTGGCCGAAAACCAGATCGACGGACGCGTCATGGCGTCGCTGGCCACTTCCGACAGCGCAATCTTCCTGCGCACCGATGCGGCGCTGTACCGACTGCAACTGGCGGGCGGATCGCCGGCGCCAAGTAAGCCAGTCGCTTCGCGCGACAAGCCGCGCGTAACGCCCGATCGGATAGCGCGTTGAAGTCGAGGTGGGTGCCGTGCTGTTCGCCGCAGGTGATAAGCATGCGACAATTTACGTTACGCCCGGATTCGCAGGCTTGCCCGGCAGCGGTGTCCCAACGAGAACCAACATGCTTATTCGCCTTCGGCGAAAAGGCATGGCACACGGGAAACAAGATGGGATCGGCGCTGCGTCGTTACGCGGGCGCTAGCTACGCTCCGCTCGATCCGCGCACCCATTGCACGCGCGGCTGGCCGCCGTCGCCGCGAAGGAATTCCGACACGTAGCGCAGCTTCTCGCGACGCTCGGGCACGGTGAAGTTGTCCCCCTTTTGCAGAATCGGCCGCTTTTCGTCGATGCCGCCGAAGGACCGCGCACCGGCCGCCTGGCAAGGGAACCAGTGCCCTTTGCCTTCGCCATCTTCGAGATAAAACTCGGGATAGCAATGCCCAGGTACCCACACGGTGCGCGCTGGCACGCCGATGTCGCGGCACAGCGCAATGAACAGTGACGTCAGCTCTTCGCAATCCCCCTTACCGTCATTGAGGGCGGCCAGCGCGCCGCGCAGGGGGCCATTCACGTACTTTACGTGCTCGCGGACCCAATCGTAGATCGCTTCGACTTTCTCCCACGCCCCCTCCTGGTCGGCCGTGATCTCTTTCGCCAGGGCGCGAATCTTGGGGTTCGTGGTTTCGATCTTCGGACTTTGCGCCAGATATTGCCGCACGCCGCGGGCCAGCTTCTTGGGGATGACGAATTCGTCGGTGTTCTTCGGCGGCAAAATGGTAAAGCGCGAAATCTCGAGCACCACCACCACGCGTGCCTTTTCATTGGCCGGGAGCAGCGGAATATTAACGACCATCTGCTTGATCGTGCCGCCACCCGCCTCACGATACTGGACCCGCTTGGCGGCAGGATCAAAATCCTCCTGCATTACGCGCACTTCCTGCTCGGGCCAGTCGATGGGTACCGGCGCGGTGCCGATCAGGTCCGTACACGGTTCACTGCCAGCTGTGATGATCATGCCGACTTCGTACTTGTTGACGAACTCCTGGCCGCGCTGCGGCCCTTTGTCGTCAACCTCGCCGAATTGAGCGCGCGCCGTCGCGCACGCGATGCCACAGAGCAAGGCGGCCAGGCAAGCGATACGCAATGGTCGCACCGTTGTGACTCCAACGACGGGAATGCGGCCTCCGCTGCCAGAAATGCTGAATACCGATCAGGCGGGGTTTTCACCCCGGGCATGACCTTTCTCTAGTGTACACTGCCGCCCGGAATGAACAGGGGCCGGCGAACCCTTAAAAATAGCCGGATGGCGACCGTCGGGCGGCACGACCGTCAGTCCACCAGCACATCCGCCAGGCGCGAAATGCCGACCACTTCCCGCAGGTTGATCCAGGCGCGGCCACGGTTGGGGCGGATGCCGTGCAAGCGGCAATCGAGTACGTACTTTTCTCGCGTCGTTTGCGTGTCGCGCAAGTCGTGGACGTCGACGCTTTGCAGTTCCAGGAAGTCGGCGCCAGCAGTCAACAGCCGGCCAAGCACGACATAATGGCTGGCCAGGTCGAGCACCACTTCGTGCCCGGCGAGTTGCGACCAGAGCGATTCTTCCGACTGCGACATGATGAACCAGGTTCCGGAACGATTGTCGTCGAGACAATGGCCGCTCGAAGAAGCACGATCGCCTCCTGCCCGGGCGATGGTGCTCGGCCCGCGGAGCGAATGCTAGCGTCCCCTTCAACGTTACCCGCTTGAGGCAAGGCAGGCAAACGGGGTATGGCGCCGGACGCCCGCCGTTCCCATGTGCAACAAGTTCGCATTGACGGCAGCCGTGGCATCCCGTACTGTTCCCGCCCAAATCATGTCTCGGCGAATCTGGCCTATTCTCACTTATTGCCTGTGGCCGCTGGCGCTGGTGCATGCTGACGATACTTCCTTGAAAGTATCGCCGCAGCCGGGCGTGGTACTGCTGCGCAATGGCCAGGTTCTCTCGGGCAAGGTGACCGAGGCGGGCGAAGAGTACTACGTAACGCTGCCGAGCGGTGAAATCCGCTTGAAGGCGAGCCAGGTAGAGCTCGTGTGCCGCGACTTGCGCGAGGGATACGAGCGAAAGCGCTCGCGCATCGATCCCGCGAAAGTCCAGGATCATCTTGACCTGGCCATGTGGTGCATTTGGCAAAAGCTGTTCGACGAGGCGTCGCGCGAAGTTGCCGAGGCCCGCTCGCTCAACGAACGCCATCCGCGCATCGTGCTCGTCGAGAGGCAGTTGAAACTGGCGCAGGAACAGCCACTGCACAACGATCATAAGGCCGACGCCGGCAACGGCCCCACGACCGAGGATCTTGACCGCCTGATGCGCGGAATGCCGCCCGGCACGATCGAAACGTTTGCCAACACGATTCAGCCGCTGTTGCTCAACACTTGCGCCAGCGGCGGCTGTCATGGGGCGCAGACCGAAAGCCAACTGCGGTTGCTGCGGACACAATTGGGTAAAACGTCGAGTCGGCGCTTCACCCAGCGCAATCTGCACGCAATCGTGGAACTGATCGACCGGTCGGACCCGCCGGCCAGCCCGATTTTGACGATTCCGGTCGGGCCGCATGGGAACGCCAAGGCGGCGATCTTCACGAACAAGGACGTGGCGCAGTATCGCCAGTTGGTGAATTGGGTGATGCGCGTCGCCAACGGCACGGCCGAGCAGCCCCAAACCGTGGAAAAACCCGACGATAATTTGCTGCAACAACTGCCACAGGCCGGCAAGCCAGCAGGCGCGGCGACGGCGCCGAATTCCCTGCTCACTGGCGAGACGGGCACGGCGGCTGGCGGCAAATCGCTTTCAACGGTGCCAAAACTCACGGACAAAAAACCTGTCCGGCGCGTGGTGACGGCGGCGCCCGAAACGCCCGAGGACCCGTTCGCCCCCGAGGCGTTCAACGCGAAGTACCATCCGCGCGACGATTAGCGGAGGTTGATCGCGCCGGCGCGGATGTGACGCAAGAACTCGCGGTTGCTTTCCAGCAATTCCTCTAGCGAGTCCATCTCAGCCATCGTCAGCCAATGGACGCTGGCTACCTCGGCCGGATTCGGAACGAGAGGCGCCGTGTGATCGAGGTCGGCCAGCCACCAGGCCAGCTCGACGCCCCATGGCGTGACACTCTGCCATAGGCGGCGTTGCGGTTCGACGGTTGCTCCCAATTCCTCGCGTAGTTCGCGCACCAGGGCGAGCTCTTCGCTTTCGGCTTCCTCGATACCACCGCCAGGGAAGCAGTATTTGCCGGGCGCCGCGATTCCCTCGGCGCGGCGAATGACCAATAGCGCCTCATCCCGCGTGATCACTGCCACGACACCGCGGCGAAGCGCCTTTTCAGACATGGTCGCCCAGAGCTTTTTCGCGAGCACACTTTTCGTCGGGCGAGAGGTGCAGAACCTCGTCCATGTGCAGCACCTTGAGGACGTCGAGAATAATGGTCGGAATCGAGTGTACGACGATCATGCCGCCGGCCTGGCGAAAGCGGCGATGGCACTTCAGCAGCCAGCCGACGCCGCGCGAGTCGAGGTAATCGGCTCCCGCCAGGCTGAGCACGAGTCGCTCGGCGTAGATATTATCGCCAAAGCGCACGGCCAAGGGTTCGTCTTCGGACATGAAGGCGCTTTGCGTGATGCGGCCCGAAGCATTGACGCTCTTTACAGGGCCGTCGTTGGACAATACTTCCAGGCGCATGGCCACACATTCTCCCTGCAGATAAGCTCTGCAATTCTGTCGCAGCAGGGTCACGCGTGCCGACTCATCTTGAGTCGCGCGAAGAGCCAGGAGGCCGCCTGGTTCAACCGGCCCGTAGCCGCTCCCCTATTAACCCTGGCTGGCAGTTCAGGCCCGATTATGGGCGCGCAAGCGAGCTTCGGTCCAGTATCCCTGTTTGGCAGCGACGAAACTGTCTCGGATCGAGCGGAATGCCGCGGTTGGACTGCCTTGACCTCGCAATCGAACAACTTCGGTTTATACGGTACAATTCGACAGGTCCGCGTGGAATCAGCCGGCGGACGCCCCCCGTCTGCCAACCGCGCGGGCACGGACGTTGGCCGTCGACGAGTTTTGTGCCCGCACTCCAGAGGCTCTTTGAGAATGGATCAGCAGCGTACGCCTGGCGGTCCGGCCGCCCCCCAGAAACCCCTCCCGCCGCGTCCCCGGCCAGCCGCCTTTTGGTTGATTTTGCCGCTCATCGTGACCGGCATGATGCTCGTGTTCTATTACACGGGCGAACAAAACAAGCGGTCGAAGATCAACTACGGCTTCTTCCTGGAAGAGCTAAAAAAGAACAACGTTGCGGAGGTGGTCGCCAACGGCGCCAGGATTCGCGGCACGTTCAAGAAGACTCCCGAGCTGCCGGCAGAGGAAACCGCCAAGAGTGGGCAAAAGGCGGCGGCGCTCAAGCAGGAGTTCTACACCGATCTACCCAGCGTGGGTACGGATCTCGACAAGCTGTTGTACGACAAGCTCGGCCCGCGCTATGCCGCCGAAGAAATTAACGACGGCACGGTCATGTTCATGCTGTTCTACCTCGGCATAACGGTGCTCTTGCTGGTCGTGATGTGGGCCATGTATCGCCGCGCGCGCGATCAGTTCATGGGAGGCGGCATCCTGGCGGGCTTCAGCAAGAGCCCTGCCAAGCGCTACGAACTAGGTAAGAAGCGCATCACCTTTGCCGACGTTGCCGGCCTGGAAGGGGTCAAGCAAGACTTGACCGAGGTCGTCGAATTCCTGAAGAACCCGCAGAAATTCCAGCGCCTCGGCGGACGCATCCCGAAGGGGACGCTGCTCATGGGGCCGCCCGGCACCGGCAAGACGCTATTGGCCAAGGCCGTGGCCGGCGAGGCAAACGTGCCGTTCTTCTCGATTTCGGGCTCGGAATTCATCCAGATGTTCGTGGGCGTTGGCGCCGGCCGCGTGCGCGACATGTTCAAGACCGCCAAAGAGTCGGCTCCCTGCATCCTGTTCATCGACGAAATCGATGCGGTCGGTCGTGTGCGCGGTGCAGGGCTCGGCGGCGGGCACGACGAACGCGAGCAGACGTTGAACCAGATCTTGAGCGAGATGGATGGTTTCAGCCCCAGCGAAGCCGTGATCGTGTTGGCCGCCACCAATCGCCCCGACGTGCTCGATCCGGCGCTCTTGCGGCCCGGTCGCTTCGACCGCCATGTCACGGTCGATCGGCCGAATCTCAAAGCGCGCATGGCGATCTTCAAGGTCCACTGCCGCGACGTCCCTTTGGCCGACGACGTCGACCTCGAGCGGCTGGCGGGCGGCACCGTTGGATTGACCGGCGCCGATATCCGCAACCTGGTCAACGAGGCGGCGCTGTGGGCGACGCGCAAAGGGACTGACAAGGTCACGATGGACGATTTCGAAGTCGCCCGCGATAAGATCCTGATGGGTCCCAAGCGCGAGGAAGTGCTCAGCGGCAAGGAAAAGGAAATGACCGCCTATCACGAATCGGGCCATGCGCTGTTGGCCTGGATCGTGCCCGGCGGCGATCGCCTGCACAAGGTGACGATCATTCCGCGTGGCCGCGCCTTGGGCGTGACGCAACTTTTGCCGGAGGAAGACCGACTGAACATCAGCGAAACCGAGTTGCACGCCCGGCTGGTATTCATGCTCGGCGGTCGGGCCGCGGAAAAGCTGATCTTCAACGAGTACAGCGCGGGGGCCGAAGACGACTTGAAACGGGCCACGCAACTGGCGCGGCGCATGGTCACTCACTGGGGCATGAGCGAGCGGCTGGGGCCCGTTGCGTATCGCACCAGCGAAGAACATCCGTTCCTGGGCAAGGAATTCCACGAGCAGCGCGAGTTCAGCGAGCACACGGCGCAAGTCATCGACGAAGAGGTTTCGCGCATCCTGCACGCAGCCGGCGATCGTGCGCGAGAACTGCTGGAGGCGCATCGCGACAAGCTCGACGCGATGGCCCGACAGCTCTGTGAACGCGAAATCCTGGACGAGAAAGAGATCGAGTCCATCATCGGCCCCTCGCCCAACCGCGCCGCGACCAACGGCCATGCGCCGCACAAGACGCCTGTCGAGCCGGTGAGTACCGATTACTCGGCCGGTGCTTGACGCACGTCGAAAGCGCATCATCCGGGTGCTGCGTCAGTTGACGATCGTGGGATGCCAGCCTGACGCCTGCGCGAGCATGTGACCGAGTCGCGCCCTCGCATGGGCGCGACCGCCGTGGCCGTGGCACCTCAGCGGAATTCTCTCGCCGCCGCGGCTTGCTTGACGAGATATCTATATGATATCATATTGATATACGTCACTACAGCAAAGGGGAGCAGATCCATGATCACGGAAAAGCAGCTTCGACCGACCAGCGGCTGGTATCCGCTGGTGATTTGCCTGGGACTCGTTGCCGGAGCGGTGGCGCTCTTCGTCGCTACCATCGCGACGCATCCGCGTGGCCCAGTCCCGGCTTGGCCCTTCCTGCTGGCGGCGCCCATGATCATTGCGGCATTCGTGATGTTGTTCGGATTTCAGGCCGTGGCGCCGAACAACGCGCGGGCATTGCTGCTATTCGGGGACTACCAGGGGTCGATCACGGAGTCGGGCTTTTACTGGGTCAATCCTTTCTTCTCCAAGAAAAAGATCTCGCTACGTGTGCGCAATTTTGAAACAGGTTCGATCATGACGCCCGAGACGAAGGACGCTGCCGGCAAAATCCTGCAAGGAAAGTCCCGCACCTCGGGCCGGCCGTCGAAGGTCAACGACCGCGACGGCAACCCTGTCGATATTTCGGCCGTGGTCGTGTGGAAGGTGGTCGATACGGCCGAGGCACTGTTCGAGGTCGACGATTACGAAGACTTCGTGGCCGTGCAAAGTGAAGCGGCGCTGCGCAGCCTGGCCAGCCGGCATCCCTACGACAGCGAAGAGCACGAAATCTCGCTGCGCAAGAATATCGTCGAAATCGGCGAACAATTACGGGCCGACATTCAGGAACGTTTGAACAAGGCGGGGGTCAGCGTCTTGGAAGCCCGCATCAGCCACCTGGCGTACGCTCCCGAGATTGCGGCGGCGATGCTCCAGCGGCAGCAGGCACAGGCGGTCGTGGCGGCGAGGACGAAAATCGTCGAAGGGGCGGTGGGAATGGTGCAGATGGCACTTGAGCACCTGTCGCGCGATAACGTTGTGGAACTCGACACCGAACGCCGCGCCGCCATGGTCTCGAATCTGCTGGTTGTGCTATGCAGCGATCGCCACACGCAGCCGGTCGTGAACACCGGCACGATCTATCACTGATCCGTATTCGACCGTAGTCGCGGCGCCTTCCAGTTTTGCATTGCTGTTGCGTTGATTAGGGCTGATCTTTCGAAAACCGACGGAGTGGCGCGTGTCGCGCGCAAGCTTTCTACTTCGCACCGATCCTCAGTTGCTCGAGGCTTTGCGCCGCTGGGCCGACGACGATTTGCGCAGCCTGAACGGCCAGATCGAATTCCTGCTGCGCAAGGCCTTGCGTGAGGCGGGTCGCACCAAGGACCCCGACGCGCGGGATAAGCGGCGTTAGCCGTCTCGGCCTGCCCTGGTCGTGTCGTTCAAGTTGGATTTGGCGATCTCCGTTCAGGAAGCTGGCACGGTGTGTTTGCCCTGCCTATCATGGTCGAAACCGCACCATGACCCGGCCGGCCGGAGTTTGCTCGCATGTCATATCGAAGTTGCTTTTTCGCGCGCGTCCCTTCCTTGTTGGCATTGCTCCTCCTCGGCGCGCTTGCCGGGACCGCGCTTGGCCAGGGACGCGATTACGTCGTCTCGCATTACACGAAGTTCGAGTATCGCATCCCCATGCGCGACGGGGTGAAGCTGTTCACGGCCGTCTACGTGCCGAAGGATCAATCGCAGCAGTATCCACTCTTGTTGTTGCGTACGCCGTACAGCGTGCGGCCCTACGGCGCGGATCAATACAAGAGCGACCTTGGTCCTAGCGCCGCCTTCGGCCAGCAAGGCTACATCTTCGTCTACCAGGACGTGCGCGGGCGGTGGATGTCCGAAGGGGAATTTCAACACGTGCGACCGTACATCGCCGACAAGAAGGGGCCGCAGGACGTCGACGAAACCAGTGACACGTGGGACACGATCGAATGGCTTACGAAGCACGTGCCCAACCACAACGGCCGCGTGGGCATGTACGGCATTTCCTACCCGGGCTTTTACACCTCGTGCGGCATGATCGATGCCCATCCGGCGCTCAAGGCCGTCTCGCCGCAGGCGCCCGTGGCCGACTGGTTCGTCGGCGACGATTGGCACCACAACGGCGCGTTCTTTCTGGCACATGCCTTCAGTTGGATGTCGTCCAACGATCGTATGCGTGACAAGCCGACGAAGAAATTCTCGTTCTCGTTCGATTACGGCACACCGGACGGTTATCAGTTCTTTATGAACTTTGGCCCACTGGCCGAGGCCAACAAGCGCCACTTCAAAGAGCCGATGCCGCACTGGGACGAAGTGATCTCACACCCGAACTACGACGAGTTTTGGAAAGCGCGCAACATTCGTCCGCACTTGAAGAACATCCGCCCGGCCGTGATGACCGTGGCCGGATGGTTCGACGCCGAGGATCTTTTCGGCACTTTGGAAACGTACAGGGCCGTCGAGGCGAGTAGCCCCAATATTCCCAACGTCCTGGTGATGGGACCGTGGCGCCACGGCGGGTGGGCACGCGACGCCGGAGACTCGCTGGGCGACGTGAACTTCAATTCCAAGACCGGCGAGTTCTACCGCGAAAAGATCGAGCTGCCGTTTTTCGAGTACCACCTGAAGAGCAAGGGCGAGTCCGTCCATCCCGAGGCCTGGGTTTTCGAGACCGGCACGAACCAGTGGCAAAAACACGACGCCTGGCCGCCGAAATCGGCGCAGCGACGTGCGCTGCACCTGGCGGCGAGCGGCCGGCTGTCCAACGATGCCCCGGCTGCGTCCGAGCCGGTCGACACGCACGACGCGTACGTCAGCGACCCGCACCGGCCCGTGCCGTTCATGCGCGGCACCTTTACGGGCATGCCCACGCGTTACATGCTCGAAGATCAGCGTTTCGCCGCGCAGCGTCCCGACGTGCTCGTGTACCAGACCGAGGCACTGGCGGATGATCTGCGCATCGCCGGCCCGATCGAGGTCGAATTGCACGTGGCCACGACGGGCACCGACGCGGATTTCGTCGTCAAGCTGATCGACGTTTATCCGGACGACTATCCCGACCCGGAGCCGAATCCTAGCGGCGTACGGATGGGCGGTTACCAGCAGATGGTGCGCGGGGACGTGATGCGCGGCCGCTACCGGGCGAGCTTCGAGAATCCGCAGCCCTTCAAGCCTGGCGAGCCGACGCTCGTCAAGTTCGTGATGCCTGACGTGTGCCATTCGTTCCGCAGCGGGCACCGAGTGATGGTCCAGGTGCAGAGCAGTTGGTTCCCGCTGGTGGACCGCAATCCGCAGACGTTCGTCGACATTTATCGCGCGCAGGATTCCGATTACCAGGCCGCGACGCAAAAGGTGTTTCGTTCGGCCGCGCGGCCATCGCGTGTAACGGTTTCGGTCGTTCCCTAGCAGGCATCCATCGTTCGGACGGTCGGCAGGCGCACTCGGAGTAGCCCGGCCGGCGCATCTTCTGTCCGATCGTTTTGCACAAAATGCGGTGACTTTGCCAATGTCCTTGGCGTGGCAGAGACGCCCTCGCAATGTGCGGATCTTGCCGATCGCGCCGATTTCGCACCTGCCGCCCTCTCGTGCATTTGGGAAGGTATGTTTATGCAAACATGCGTCTGACATGTTTAGTCACCGGGGCGCGAGAGTGTCCGCGACGCCAAAAACTGGTGGCCGGCGCACTCCGCCGTACAATGAGGAGCCGGCGGCAATTCAAGCGCGACAGGAAATCCGTGGGAGACGCGTTGCCATGATTCGAAATCTCTTGTGCCTGGCCATCTTTGCGTGGGCGTCGTGGGTACCGCCGTCGTGGGCCGTTGCCGCCGACGACGCGAAACCGTCGCCTGACGAAGCCGCCATTCGCAAGGCGATCGAATCGTACACGGACGCTTTCAACAAGGGTGACGCCGCCGCGGTGGCGAATCACTTTTCCGAGACCGGCGCCTACATCGATCCCATCACCGGCGAGCGCGAGGTTGGTCGTGAAGCGATCGCCAAGGCGCTCGCCGACCGATTCTCGCTGGGTCTCAAGCCGAAGCTAAGCGTCACGGTCGATTCGATCCGGCTGCTCGACGATAACGTCGCGATCGAGGAAGGCACCGCTACGATCATTACCAAGAAGTCCGGCCCGGAAGTAAGCACTTACGTCGCCATTCACGTGAAGAAGGACGGAAAGTGGCAATTGGACAGTGTTCGCGAGACTCTCCTGCCCGAGCCCGAGGCGGACGATTCGAGCCCGCTCGAAGAGCTCAGCTGGATGATCGGCCGGTGGGCCGACAAATCGGACGGGGCATCGGTCGAAACCGTGTGCAACTGGGCGCTGGACGGCGCTTTCATCACGCGATCGTTCACGATCGCGATCGAGGGACAGCCGCTGATGTCTGGCACGCAGATCATCGCCTGGGACGCGGCCAACAAGCGTATTCGTTCGTGGGTTTTCGACAGTGACGGCACCTTCGGCGAAGGTGCGTGGACCAAGGAAGAAGATCACTGGCGCATTCGTGCGACCAATACGCTGGCCGACGGCAGCAAAGCCACGGCTGTGCAAATCATCAAGAAAATCGACGACGACAGCTTCACCTTCGAATCGATCAGCCGACAAGTCGACGGCGAGCTCTTGCCCAACGTCGACCCGATCACGATCGTTCGCCAAACCAACGACTAACACCGCACGAGCGCAAGCCCGAGGGGGACCTTGATATGAGCAGGCTGGCAATCTCTCTGATGGCATTCTTGATGTTGGCGGCGCAGCCGGCCGAGTTGCTGGCGCGCGGCGGAGGCGGCGGGCGCAGCTTCGGAGGCGGCGGCGGAGGTCGCAGCTTCGGCGGTGGCGGAGGAGGGGGGCGCAGTTTCGGCGGAGGGGGCGGCAACTTCGGAGGCGGGCGCAGCTTTAGCGGAGGCGCCGGCAATTTCAGCAGCGCTGGCCGTACCTATGGCGCCGGCGGCGCGGGTACGCGTAATTTCGGCGGGGTGGGCGGCATCGGCGAGCATTCGCCGTCGATGAGCCGCAGCTCGTCGTTCAATCCTGGCGCGCACGGCACGGGCGGATATGCCGGACGCAGCTTCAGCGGCGCAACCGGCGCCGCTTACGGTGGACGCGGCGGAGAATTCGCCGCCGGCAATTTCAACCGTCCTTCGGCGGGCCAGCTGGGAAATTTCCTGGGCATGCAACAATCCGGCGGAGGGAACTTTGCCGGTGGTAATTTTGGTGGCGGGGGACGCGTGCCCGGAGGTTTCGGCGGTGGAGCAGGTAAAGGTCCGAGCGGTGGCGGCCTCGGCCCTGGTGGTGGCGGAAAAGGACCAGGGGGCGGAGGCGCAGGTCCCGGCGCTGGCGGCAAAGGTCCCGGCGCTGGCGGCAAAGGTCCGGGTGGTGGTGGGAAGGGACCGGGCGGTGGTGGAATCGCCGGTGGTGGAAAGGGACCGAATCAGGGTGGCGCGGGCAATCGCAATCCAGGAAATCGCAATCCCGGGAACCGCAACCCCGGCAATGTCACGCCGCAGCAACAGCAACACGCGCAGAACATCCGCAACAACATCCAGAACAACCACAACAACTGGTACGGCAATCACAACAACTGGTACGGCGGCGGCTGGTGGGGTAACCACGGCGGCGCGTGGAATCACGGTTGGAATTACTGGCATGGCTGGGGGCCCGGCTATTGGTGGGGCGGGCTCGGCGTGGGCGCTCTGACGGGCTTCCTGCTCGGTAGCTGGGGCACGCCGATGTACTACGGCTACGGCGCCGGCGGCAACGTCGCTTATCAGGACGATTCGGTGTACGTCAATGGTCAGTACGCCGGCACCCCCGAGGCCTACTACGACCAGGCCCAGCAAATCGCGCAGACGCCCGTGAGCGAGGATGCCCAGCAGGGCGATTGGATGCCCTTGGGCGTCTTTGCCGTCTCAAGTCGTGCGGACGATGACCATCCTGCGATGATGATGCAGTTGGCCGTGAGCAAGCAAGGAAACCTTGCCGGCATGTACTACAACACCTCCGACGACGTGGCCCTGCCGATTCAAGGCGCCGTCGATCAGAAGACGCAGCGTGCCGCGTGGACCGTCGGCGACAAGAAGAACACGGTGCTGGAGACGGGCATCTTCAACCTCACCAAGGAAGAGACGCCCGTGCTGGTGCATTTCGGCGACGAGAAAACGCAGAACTGGATGATGGTACGGCTGGACAAGCCGGAGTCGGCTTCGCAAGACGTCTTCGGCCCGCCCAGCGCCCAACCGCCACAGCAAGCGCCCGCGCCCGGCCCGGCGGCGCCGTCGGATTCGTAATCGCCATCAGTTCGATTCAGCCCGCACGGCCTCTTGGGTGTCCCTGGTGGCTCGTCTACCAGTGCCCTCGGACACGTATTCTCCGTGCCGCGCTTCACGGCCGATGCCTGTCGTAACCTCTTTGACACCCTCCGCAGCGCGCTAGACAATGTGCGCGTTCATCCAGTCGCGCGGAACGGCCCACGCCGACGTACGCGCGCTGGTCGCACCGCTTGCCCTTCCACGCTTCGTGCTTAGCACCAGGGAGTCACCCGTGTCTGATCCTCGCTATCCGTCGCTCTATCCGTCTGGTCCCGGCCGCTCGTACAGCCGGCGATCATTCCTCGCCACCACCGGTTCGCTGGCCGCCGCGGCCGTGTGGGCTTCGCGGGCCGAAGGCGCCGTGCGCCGCAACGTCGCCTTCTCCGATTATCCCTTCAAGCTCGGCGTCGCCTCGGGTGATCCGTCGCCCGATGGCCTGGTGCTATGGACGCGTCTGGCCCCCAAGCCGCTAGAGGGGGGCGGCATGCCTGCCGAGCCGGTCGAGGTCGATTGGCAAGTGGCCGCCGACGAACCATTCAGCAAAGTGGTGCGGCAAGGAAAGACGACGGCCACGCCCGACTGGGGCCACACCGTACACGTCGAGGTTGATGGGCTCGAGCCGGGGCGCTGGTACTGGTATCAGTTCAAGGTGGGCAGCGAAACGAGTCCCAAGGGGCGCACGCGCACCATGCCGCCGGCCGATGCCGCGGCGCCGCCACTGAAGTTTGCCTTCGCCTCGTGCCAGCATTTCGAGACCGGCTATTACACGGCCTATGAGCATATGCTCAAGGACGATCTCGACCTGGTGCTGCACCTGGGCGATTATATCTATGAGGGCGCGGCGCGCGACGATCGCGTGCGCAAGCACGTCGGCGGCAAGATTGAAACGCTGGACGATTATCGCAACCGTTACGCCCAGTATCGCGGCGATCCGGCGCTGCTGGCGATGCACGCCGCCGCACCGTGGATCGTGACCTGGGACGATCACGAAGTCGAAAACAACTATGCCGGCCCTTACCCCGAAGACTTGAAGGTCTCGCAGGCTGATTTCCTCAAGCGCCGGGCGCTGGCCTACCAGGCGTACTACGAAAACATGCCGCTAAGGCGTAGCGCACTGCCGCACGGCCCCGACATGCCGCTGTACCGCAAGCTCCCCTTCGGACGGTTGGCGAATTTCTACGTGCTCGACACGCGGCAGTACCGCACCGATCAGCCGTGTGGCGATGGACACAAGAAACCGGACGCCAGCGTGTACGATGAAAAAGCCGCGATCCTGGGCGATGCGCAGCGCAAATGGTTGCTCGATGGCTTGGGCTCTTCGCACGCCAAATGGAACGTTCTGGCCCAGCAGGTCATGGTCACGCGCATCGATTACGCCGCGGGGGACGTCGAAGTGCTCGACATGGATAAATGGGCGGGCTACGAGGCGGATCGCCGCCGGCTGCTCAATTTCCTGGCCGAGCGAAAACCCGCGAACCCGGTGGTCCTGACCGGTGACATTCATACGAATTGGGCCTGCGACATCACCACGGATTACAACAAGCAGGACGCAAAGAACGTCGGCGTGGAGTTCGTCGGCACCTCGATATCTTCGTCCGGCGACGGGCTGCGCACGCCGCGCAACACGGAAACGATTCTCAAGGAAAACCCTGCGGTGAAGCTGTACAACGCCCAGCGCGGTTACGTCCGCTGCACGGTGACGCCGCGCCAGTGGCGCACGGATTACCAGGTGGTGGAGTACGTCACGCGCAAGGGCGCGCCGGTGGAAACACTGGCCTCGTTCGTGGTCGAGGATGGTCAGCCGCGTGTGCAGAAAGCATAAGGGGCCGGGAATTTGACACTTCGACAGCGCCGTCAAATGCAATATCAGGCGCAATATCAGGCAAGGATCAATGAACCATGAACGCTCATGATGTCATCAAGTTTTCGCTCGATTCGGCGACGCACGTTGTTTCGCAGATGCTGGCCGATCTGAGCGATGCTGATTTGCTCCGCCGCCCGGCCCCTGGCTGCAATCACATCAACTGGCAAGTCGGGCATTGTCTGAATGGCGAGCATCAGCGGATGAGCAAAGAGCTGCCCGGCTCGGTGCCGCCGCTGCCGGCCGGCTTTGCCGAGAAGTATTCGGCCGACAACGCCAAGTCAGACGATCCGGCGGCTTTCTGCAAGAAGGAAGAATTAATGCGCGTTCACGCCGAGCTGCGAAAGGCCATCGTCGCGGCGCTCGACAAGTGCAGTGCCGCCGATCTCGACAAGCCTAGTGAAGGCTGGACGCCGACCCTGGGCGCGATGTTCGCGGGCATGGGCAGCCTGCACTGGCTGATGCACGTCGGCCAATGGACCGTCGTGCGTCGCGAGTTGGGCCGGCCACCGCTGTTCTAGACTGAAGCGCCGAACGAAGCATTCAGGAATCCCGGCAGACAACAGCGAAAGCCATCCACAGTGTTCATGCCGCCCGAGCGGCACCCGAAGGCATGAACACTGCGGATGCATTCCCATTCGCGACGCACAACAAAAAACCCCGCCGGCTCCCGAGATGGGAACCGGCGAGGTTGATGACTTCGGGCAGACAGCACTGGTGGACGAGCCACCCGTGGCCCCCTCTCGCGACCTCGACTAGTACATGTCGTGATCGCCGCCGTGGCCGCCCCCCTTCTTGCTGTCCTTCGGCTTCTCGGCGATCAGAGCGTCGCTGGTCAACAGCAACGTCGCCACGCTCGAAGCGTTCTGCAGCGCGGTACGCGTGACTTTGGTCGGGTCGATGATGCCGGCCTTCACCAGGTCTTCGTAGGTGTCGGTCGCTGCGTTGTACCCGTTGTTGCCCTTGGCCTCGAGCACGCGTTCGCAGACAATGCCGCCGTCCTGGCCGGCGTTCGAGGCGATCGTGGTCAGCGGGGCACGGGCCGCACGCAGGATGATGTTGTAACCCACCTCTTGATCGTGCGAGAGCCCTTCCAGTTTCACCGAACTGGCGGCCCGCAAGATCGCGACCCCGCCGCCCGGCAGGATGCCCTCTTCGACCGCGGCACGCGTGGCGTGCAGAGCGTCTTCGACGCGGGCCTTCTTCTCCTTCATTTCGCTTTCGGTCGCGGCGCCGACGTTGACCTTGGCCACGCCGCCGGCCAGCTTGGCCAGCCGTTCTTCGAGCTTCTCGCGATCGTAGTCGCTCGTCGAGTTCTCGATTTCGCGGCGAATCTGGTCGATGCGCGCCTTGATCTCGGAGCTTTTGCCGGCGCCTTCGATGATCGTCGTGTTGTCCTTGTCGATGACGATCTTCTTCGCACGGCCCAAGTCAGCGAGCTGCATGTTGTCGAGTTTGATGCCCAGGCTCTCGAACACCGCGGTACCGCCGGTGAGGATGGCAATGTCCTCGAGCATGGCCTTGCGGCGATCGCCGTAGCCGGGCGCCTTGACGGCCGCGCACTTGAACGTGCCGCGCAGCTTGTTGATCACGAGCGTGGCGAGCGCCTCGCCCTCGACGTCTTCGGATACGATCAACAGCGGCCGGCCGGCGTTGACCACCGCTTCCAGCACGGGGACCATTTCCTTGACGTTGGCGATCTTCTTTTCGTAGACCAGGATGTAGGCGTCTTCCAGGACGCATTCCATCTTCGTCGAATCGGTGATGAAGTACGGCGACAGGTAGCCGCGGTCGAACTGCATGCCCTCGACCCATTCGACCTCGGTCTTCAGGCTCTTACCTTCGTCGACCGTGATGACGCCGTCCTTGCCGACCTTTTCCATCGCTTCGGCCAACAGCTCACCGATCTCGGTGTCGTTGTTGCTGGCGACGGTTCCGACCTGAGCCATTTCTTTCTTGCTCTTGATCGAGATCGACATCTTCTTCAGCTTGTCGGTGATGTCCTCGACCGCCTTGTCGATCCCTTGCTTCATTTGCAGCGGGTTGACGCCGGCCACGACGGCCTTCAGGCCTTCGTTGAAGATGGCTTCCGCCAAGAGCGTCGCGGTCGTGGTGCCGTCCCCCGCGACGTCGCTCGTCTTCGAGGCGACTTCGCGCACCATGCGGGCGCCCATGTTCTCGTAGACGTCTTCCAGGTCGATCTCCTTGGCCACGGTCACACCGTCCTTGGTGACGGTGGGCGAGCCAAAACTCTTCTGCAAGATCACGTTGCGGCCCTTCGGACCCAGTGTGACCTTAACGGCCCGGGCCAGCTTCGAAACGCCGCGGCGAATGGCCTCGCGGGCTTCCTGGTCGAATGCAATGGTCTTTGCCATCAGTCGAAATCTCCTAAGCGATTTGAAAAGCCGGCCACGCGGATAGGGCCGCTTGTGTGAATTTGTTTTGCCTGCGGATCAGGCGCTCGCCCGACCCATGACGCTCGGCGCGCCGAAAATCCAGATCGGAGGTGGGCCTTACTCGATGACCGCCAAGATGTCGTCTTCGCGCATCAACAGCAGCTCTTGATCGCCGACCTTGAACTCGTCGCCAGCGTACGAGCTGAACAGGACGCGGTCGCCCACCTTGACCTGCAACTTGCCGCGGGTGCCGTCGTCCAACAGCTTGCCGTCACCGATGGCCACGATCGTGCCGCGGGCCGGCTTGTCCTTGGCGGAATCGGGCAGAACGATGCCCCCGGCGGTCCGCTCTTCCGACTCTTCGCGCTCGACCACCACGCGGTCGCCCAGCGGTTGCAACTTGATTTTGCTCGGGGTCTTCTTGTTCTTGGCCACTGTCGACATCGCTTGTTCGCCTCCGATATTTCTCGAACGGGAAGTCTGGGAAGTATGGCAACTCAAACGGCTGCCCGTTTACGGGGTGGGTAATCCAGGGCTGCCAATTGTGCGTATCCGTAGCGCAGTCGACCGCTGGAAACGCAATTGCCGGGCCAAGAACGCTCGCTTCGCTGTAAAGGACTAAATAGAAAAGGCTTATCGAGGACATCAGTGATTTGAAGGCCAATCCTCACGACCTAATCCGGCAGGCGGGCGGGCGTCTCGGCCGTAGGCCGCTGCCAGATTGGCAGGGGTGTCCGGACTCGGCCTGAGCGGGTCGCAATGGGATCAAATCATCCCGAACTGGCCGCTTCCTGGGCCCGTATCGGAACGGATGCCACGAGCTATCAAGTCACGGGTTCAGCTTCCCAACTCGTGACGACTGACTAGAATGCGTCGGCCGCACGGAGGCTTCCCGCAGCGGTAACGGCCAGCCCAATTCCCACCCGCCAGGTTTCCGCCATGACCCGCTTAGCGCTCGCCGCGGTTCTCGTCTGGGTTGCGATTCTGAGCACGATGTCCGTCGCGGCCGATGTAGCCGCCAAGGACCAACAGAAGTGGACTCAGCAGATCGCCACGATCAAGGCGGTGGGGAGCGAGGGGGCGGGCACGGCCCAGGCCCAGCAGGCTTGGAAGCAGCTTTCGCAGGCGGATGTGACCGCGATCTGGACGATTCTCTGGGCTCTCGACGATGCCAACCCGCTGGCCGCCAATTGGCTGCGGGCGTCGGTCGATGCGATCGCCGAACGCCAGTTACGCAATGGCGGCAAGCTGCCGAAAAACGATCTGGAAGTCTTCACGCTCGACACGAAGCACTCGCCGCGTGCCCGACGCCTGGCGTTCGATTGGCTGTGCCGCGCCGATACGACGGCGGCCGACCGGCTAATTCCCTCTATGCTCAACGATCCGGGGCTGGAATTCCGCCGCGATGCCGTGGCCCGCGTGATTGCCGAAGCCGAACAATACGAAACAGAGAAAAATCCGATCGCGCACGGGGAGTACAAAAAGGCCCTGACCTGGGCACGCGACCTCGACCAGGTGCAGCAGATCGTCAAAAAGCTGGAAGGGTATGGCGATAAGGTCGATCTGACGCGCCACTTTGGCTATCTCGTTAAGTGGAAGCTCATCGGCCCCTTCGATAACACCGACGAAAAAGGGTTCGACGTTCTCTATCCGCCCGAAGTCGGCGTCGACTACAAAGCCGAGTACGACGGGAAGTCGGGCAAGGTGAAGTGGATCGATTACACCAGCGAAGATCCGTACGGCAAAGTCGACTTGAACAAGGCACTCGAGAAGGCCAACGCGACGACGGGCTACGCGGCGGCTGAGTTCATGGCCGAAAAGCCGACGGACGTGGAAATCCGCCTCACCTCGACCAACGCCAACAAGATCTGGCTCAACGGCGAGCTACTCACGCGAAACAACGTCTATCACGCCGGCGAGCAAATGGACCAGTACATCGGCAAGGGAAAGATGAAGGCCGGTCGGAACATCATTCTCGTGAAGGTGCTGCAAAACCACCAAAAGGAAAGCTGGGCGCAAGATTGGAATTTCCAGTTGCGTGTGTGCGACGCATCGGGCACCGCCATCTTGTCGCAAGACCGCGTGGCCCGGGACCTGCGCAGGAGCGATCGATGATTCGCAACACGATTCAAACAGTACTACCGCTGGTGTGCGTGACGTTGACCGCGGGGGCCGATTGGCTGCACTTTCGCGGCTCGGACAATCGATCGGTCGCCACGACCGCGGCGCCTGTGGATTTGGCCAAGGACGAAGCGGGCGTCGAGCGCAACGTCGCCTGGAAGACGGCACTACCGGGGCGCGGCGTTTCCAGCCCGATTCTGGTCGGCGGCAAGCTGATCGTCACCGCCGCCAGCGGCTTCAACCAGGATCGGCTGCACGTCGTGTGCATCGACGCCGAGACCGGCGCCAAGGATTGGGAGCGGCAGTTCTGGGCCACCGGCCGTACTATGTGTCATCCCACCAGTTCGGTCGCGGCCAATACGCCGGCCAGCGATGGCAAGCGCATTTACGCCTTCTTTTCCTCGAACGATCTGGCCTGCCTCGATCTGGCGGGCAATCTGCTCTGGTACCGCGGGCTGACGCACGATTTTCCCACGGCCGCCAACGACGTTGGCATGTCGGCGTCGCCCATCGTGCTCGGCGATACCGTCGTCGTGCAGGTCGAGAACAAGGGAGATTCCTTCGCCGCCGGACTGGATGCCGAAACCGGCGCATCGCGCTGGCGCATTCCGCGGCCGGCCGAAATGAATTGGACCTCCCCCGCCGTGTGGCGCGGAAAGACCCGGGCCGAGGACCTGGTGTTGCTGCAATCTCCCACGCGCTTCACCGCGCACGATCCCCGCAGCGGCGAACAGGTGTGGAGCTATGAGGTGGCGTGCTCGACGATCCCCTCACCCGTCGCTGAAGGCGATACGATCTACGTCCCCTCGGGCGGGCTCACGGCCCTGCGTTACCAGCCCGAAGGCAAGGCCGCCGAAGTCGCCTGGACCACCAATGCGCTCGCGCCTGGCAATGCCAGCCCGGTCGTCGATCGGGGCCGGGTTTACACGATCAACGGCGCGGGCGTTCTGCTCTGCGGCGACGCCACGACCGGCGAAACCAAGTGGAAGCTGCGCTTGAAAGGACAATTCTGGGCCACGCCCGTGATCGCCGGCGACTATCTGTATATTTTCAATCAGGAAGGTGCCGCCCAGGTCGTGAAGCTGGGAGATACGTCGGGCGAGATCGTTGCCCGCGGCGATTTTGGCGAACCGATTTTTGGCTCGCCGATCATTGACGGCGGCGCCATCTACGTGCGCACCGACGGCCATTTGTGGAAGATCGCAGGGCATTAAGTCACGTGGAACCTTCTCCGCAGACGATCGAAGTCCGCCCTGCCGGTCCGCTTGCCGCCACCATCCGTCCGCCCGGCTCGAAGAGCATCACCAATCGCGCGCTCGTTTGCGCCGCGCTCGCCGAGGGTGAATCGACGCTGACCGGCTGCCTCGACAGCGAAGACACCCGCGTGATGGTTGCGGCGCTCGACAAGCTGGGCATTCGGATCACGGCCGACGCCACGCGACAAACTCTGCAAGTTCATGGCTGCGGCGGTCGCATCCCCGCGGCGTCCGGCGACCTGTACGTGGCCAATAGCGGCACCACGGTTCGCTTTCTGACGGCACTACTGACGCTTGGCCAGGGCACGTTTTGCCTCGACGGCACGCCGCGGATGCGCGAGCGACCGATCGAGGACTTACTAGCAGCGCTCCGTCAACTGGGCGCGGAAGTTGCGAGCGAGGCCGCGAATGGCTGCCCGCCGGTCGTCCTGCAAGCACACGGCTTGCCGGGCGGTCGGACAAACATTCGCGGCGACATCTCCAGCCAGTTCTTGAGCGGCCTCTTGATGGCCGCGCCATACGCGACCAAGCCGGTCGAGATCGTCGTCGACGGCACGCTCGTGTCGCAGCCGTACGTCCACATGACGCTCGGCGTCATGCATTCGTTCGGCGTTACCGTTGATCCGGGCGACCTGACGCGATTCGTCATTCCCAATGCCAGGCCGTACCGCGGTTTGGATTATGCGATCGAGCCTGATGCTTCGGCCGCCAGCTACTTCTGGGCCGCCGCAGCGATCGCCGGCGGGCAGGTCACGGTCGAGGGGCTCACGCGCGCCAGCCTGCAAGGAGACGTGGCCTTCGTCGATGTCTTGGGGCGGATGGGCTGTCGGGTCAGCGACTCGCCGCGCGGAATCACGGTGCAAGCAGCCGGCGAGCTCCGCGGGATCGACATCGACATGAACCCGATCAGCGATACCGTGCAAACGCTCGGCGCGGTCGCGCTTTTTGCCGAGGGGCCAACGACGATCTCGGGCGTGGCCCATATCCGGCATAAGGAGACCGACCGCATCGCGGCGCTGGCCACCGAACTGCGCAAGTTCGGCGCGACGGTCGACGAGCGGCCCGATGGATTGCGTATCGACCCGGCGCCACCGCACGCAGCCACGATCGACACGTACGACGATCATCGCATGGCCATGAGCATGGCGCTCGTGGGTTTGCGCGTTCCCGGCGTCATCATTCGCGATCCGGGCTGCACGGCGAAGACGTATCCGGGATTCTTCCGCGATCTGGGCCGTTTGAGATAGCTGTAGCGAATAGCGGACGCGATTTGCCGCCGCCCCTGTCCGTCAGTTGTCCGCTATACTTCGCTATCACTCCCGCGCGCAACCGGTGCAACCGGGCGGGGAGATCTCCGGACACTCCGTAACGACTCTATCCCCAGCTTGCCAATGATCTGGTACGCCCTGACGATTTTTTGGAGCGCGTTCCTGCTGTTCCTGGTGCAGCCGATCCTGGGCAAGCAGATTCTTCCCTGGTTCGGCGGCACGCCGGCCGTGTGGACCACCTGCCTGCTGTTCTTTCAGATGTTGCTTTTGGGTGGGTATTTGTACGCCCATGCAATCACGGCGTGGATCGCGCCCCGGGCCCAAGCCCTGCTGCACATCTCGCTGTTGGGAGCATCGCTGTGGTTTCTGCCGATCGTGGCCGATCCCGCGTATCGCGCGGCGGTCGAATCATCGCCGACCTGGCAGATCCTGGCACTACTGACCTTTACGATCGGCGCGCCGTATTTCCTGATTTCGGCGACGGGGCCGCTGCTGCAGGCCTGGTTCGCCAAAACGCACGTCGGTTCGCCTTATCGACTGTATGCGCTCTCGAACGTCGGCTCGCTGTTGGCGTTGCTCAGCTATCCCTTCGTGGTCGAGCCGCGTCTGAAACTGGGCGACCAGACGCACTACTGGTCATGGGGCTACGCGGCGTTTGCCGTTTTTTGCGCCCTGTGCGGCTACCAGTTACTGCGCAGCCAACGTCGCCACGCTGCGAGCCCATCCACGGAAGTGGCCGCCCCACCGCGAACGGTGGGAGCGAGTAGCTCCAACGGCCATCACGAATTCGAGCATCCGACGAGTTGGGGTTTAATGGCGCTCTGGCTGGGGCTGGCCGCCGGGGCGTCCGGCATGCTGATGGCCACGACGAACCAGATTTGCCAGGAAGTGGCGGTTGTACCCTTCCTGTGGATCCTGCCGCTGACTTTGTATCTGGTGTCGTTCATCATTTGTTTCGATAGTCCACGCTGGTACGACCGGCGCTTCTTTGTGCCGCTACTGATCATCACGATCGCGGCGACGGCCATCATGCTGTTTATCGGCGTCTCGGCTCCGTTGGTCGCGCAGATCGGCACGTATAGCGCTGCGTTGTTTGCCTGCGCGATGTCGTGCCACGGCGAGTTAGTACGCGCCCGGCCGCCGGCGCGCGATTTGACGCTCTTCTATTTGTGCGTGGCCAGCGGCGGAGCGCTGGGCGGGGTCTTCGTGGCCCTGGTGGCCCCGGCCATTTTCGACGGTTTGTGGGAGTTCCATGTGGCGCTGGTGGTTTGCCCCGCCTTGGTGCTGGCGGCCATGGTTCGCGAAGAAAACGTGCTGTATGTGCGCAACCGACCGACGGTGCTGGCGGCGGTGCTGCTCTTGGCCTTCTGTGCCTTGATCACGACCTTGGTCATTCACGTGCGCGAGTATCGCAAGGGCGTGCTCGTCGCAACGCGTAATTTCTATGGCGTAGTCCGGGTGCGCGACGCGTACGATCCATTCACCGAGTCCCCCGTTCGAAAGCTGCAGCACGGCACCATCTTGCACGGCATGCAATTGCTCGAAGGGGACATGCGGGTCTGGCCGACGACGTATTACGCACGGACCGCCGGCGTCGGGCTGGCCATCGAGCAACATCCACGTCGATTGGCAACCGACCCGGCGAATCGGAACTTGCGCATCGGCGTGATCGGATTGGGCGCCGGCACCGTCGCGGCACTGGCGCAGGCAGGCGACACGATTCGTTTCTACGACATCAACCCCGACGTCATTCGCATTGCCCAGGAGTACTTCTACTTCCTCGACGAAACGCAGGCCCATTGGACCGTCGAGCAGGGCGATGCCCGGCTGACACTGGAAAAGGAACTGGCCGAGAACGGGCCGCAGAACTTCGACGTGCTCGTGATGGACGCCTTCAGCAGCGACGCCATCCCCATGCACCTGATCACAACCGAGTGCGTGGAAATGTACTGGAAGCATCTTAAACCGGACGGAATCCTGGTCGTGAACACGTCGAATCGCAACGTCGACTTGGATCCGCTCGTCCTGGCCATGGCCGAAGCGTCGCATAAGGACGCCCGGCTTTGCGAGACGAACGAAGACCGGAATACGGGAATCTATTCGTCCACTTGGGCGCTAGTGACGAGCAATGAAGAGTTCCTCGGCAGCCTGCCCGTGTCGCAGTTCACGACGCTCATTCCGGATGCTGTGCAACCGGTCGTGTGGACCGACGATTACGGCAGCCTGTGGCAAGTACTGCGCAAATATGACAACTCCGAGATCGATGCCTGGATCGACGAACAAAAAGAATGGCTCAGGAGCTATTTGCCCTGGTCACGGGCTGACGAGGCCGAAGACAGCGAACCCGAGGCGGACGCCGAATGAGAGAACCGGTGCAAGGCGCGCAGTTCTGCAGGAATCGGTCGACGAAAGGGCAAGAAAAATGCGGAGGGGCACGCTACAGCGCGTGCTAACGAGCTCTCAACACGAACGAGTGGAGAACTCAGGCGCAGCCGGGGGTGCGGCGCGGCATGGATTGCAATAAGGCGTCGGCCCGCTCGAGCAAGCGGCTTGCATGGCTTGGCGAGCCCTCCGGGTCGGACGCGATCAGCGCGCCGCCACAGTGCTGGCATACCAGCCGCTTGCCCAAGTATTCGACGCGCACGTGCAAAGCACGCCCACACGTCGGACATTCTTGGACGAAGTAAACGCTTTTCGCCATTTTGGTATCTCCTTCTACCTCAGGCCCGCGCCCATTCTTGGACCTCCGTATCGTACCCGATGCAGCCGTGGTTTCAACGGAAAACGAGCTTACATTTCCGCCACCGCAAACTTCGATTTTTTTCTATACCGGCCGTTCGGGTTACGGTCAGGAAAGTAATCTAGAGACTTGCCGGGCGTAGCCGGGGTTCGCGCAATCTGTAGCATTCGGCGGGCCGGCTGGATGATCGTGAGGCACGGCAGCTAAGCCAGGCGGATATGGGAGATGCGATTCTCCAAGACCCATGCCAACCAGCTTTCCTGTTCTTCCGAAAGCTCGACTTCGGTCTGATTTTGGCTATCCAGCGGCGACACGAGCCGAATTGCCCCATCGTCATACCACCTTTGCGCCTGCGCCAGGTCGAGCCAATACTCGCCGGCCGCGGCTCCCGGCCGGTCCGGATCGGTGCGCGCGTCCATGAAATACGCCACCTCGTGCCGAAAGCGGTCCGGCATCACAAAAGGGGGTAGCTCGGGATGGTCGATTGCGTGGACCAGGACGGGCATGAAAAAGCCTCGGTTGTTACCCCCGAAGTGCTCTTGCTAGCAACCGATCGCTAGCGAGCGACCATGGGTTAATCGACGGGAGTGGGCTGCGGCCAAATTAGCACGCAAACCGAGCGGCGAACAGCAGAAACGTCGATGAACAGTAGGGCGGTAATTCCGCCCCCTGCGCGCGAGCTATGCTTTCCTTGGCAGCCCGTGGGGCGATGCGCGCCCCCGCGAACAGACCCCGTTTGACACGAATGGACAGCGTCATGATCCACCACCAGCGTGCTTGTTTGCTACTCGTCATGGCGGTGCTCGCGCCGGTCTTCGCGGCTGTGCCGGCAAGCGGGGCGCCGCGAAAAATTCTCCCCAGTTTCGACCAGGTCGAGGCCACGGTCGAAGGTTATTTTTCGCAGCAAGCGCGTCAATTGCCCGGCGAGATCATTTCGCGCTCCCAAGTCCGTGCCGTGCTCGACTTGCTACAGCGGCAAGGATGGAAGGTACCGCATCAGCAGGAGATCATCGACCGCGTGCTCGACGACTCGGACCCGTTGGTGCGCGAGCTGCGCACCAAGGACGGACGAAAGTTCGCGCGCCAGGTGTCGCACTTCCCGCAGGGCTATGATCGCCTGGATCGGCTGATTCGCATGCCCACCGGTAAGAGCATTCTGTGGCGCTCGGTACACACGCCTGATGGATACAAGCTCTTCGAGTATCTGACCACGGCGCCGGGCGGGAACGAGATGGGGAAGATGCTGATGAATTCTTCTTCGGGCCGCGATTTCAACAAGCCGACAGGCCGCGCCTATACCACCGACGGATTGATCCAGCTCTTGCGTCCGCGGTGGGAAGAGTCCTGGAACAACATTCGCCAGATTCAGGCCAAGGCGCTCGATCTGAACCCGAATCGCCCGTGAGCCGGCGTGATGGGGGCCACGCTCGCGTGCGGTCCTGAGCATGCGAAAGGTTGTTGAAGCAGCGTCTAGCGAACCTTGTTCGCCGATTCGATCAGCACCGTCTTTTCGGGCAGTCGCGTGAAATTTCCGACGCTGCGCGTCGCTTCGTTCGCGATGCGATCAACGACCTCCATGCCTTCGATCACTTCGCCGAACACGCAATAGCCGCATTGCTCCGGCGTGTCCCCCTGGTAATCGAGCGAGGGATTGTCGGCCACGTTGATGAAGAACTGTGCCGTGTCGCTATCGATCACGTCCGCCGATCGCGCCATGGCGATCGTGCCGCGCCGATTCGAGAGGCCGTTCTGGGCTTCGTTCCGCAAACTGTAGCGCCCGCGCTTTTCGCTCAAGTCTGGGCGGACGCCGCCAGCCAAGATCGTGAAGCCGGGTGTCACCTCGTGGAAGATGGTCTGCTGATAGAAACCGCTTTCGACTTGGGCCAGAAAGTTGTCGACCGTAAGCGGAGCTTTGTCGGCGTTCAAACGCAACTTGATCGGCCCCTGTGAAGTGTGGAGCACGACCACAGGGTTGGCGTCCGATCGCAGCGCACTGCCGATGTCGATCGCCGCGGCGGCGACCGGTGCGCCGGCATCGGCATCGGCGTCGGCGTCCGCGGTTTTTGTCCCCGACCGTTGGCAGCCGGCCAGTGCCCCCAGTAGACAACCCGTCACGATCCAAGGCCTCATATTGCTCACCATGGCCGAGTTGCAATTGGACATCGCGGAGCCTCAGAGTGGGTAAAAGCCGGAGGGCGATTGCCGGCGCTAGGCGCGCGGATTCTTTCCCGGCGCGGGACCATGATCTGGGGACCGTCGAATTCTGGCAAGGCCGTTTTCCACGGCCGATCCCCATCCTTTGGCACCGGGTTGCAAAGCCCCGGCAAGGACCGGTCCCAGAAAGCCCGGCCCCGCGCAAGCGGAAATGCAACCAGCGCTGCTGGCTTTTGGTACAATACACAGAGCCGTCAGGAGGCCAGGGCGCGGTGCTGGGGTCGTAAAGCTCGTGTTCAATCGCGGTTACACCATCGCTATCTTCGCCTTCTGGCTGGCCACGTCGGGCTGGCTGGTCAAGGAAAAGCTGCTGCCGCCGTTAATCGTCGGCGATCCTCCCACCTATGGCACGATCCTCGCGGCTGATCCGGAAGATCAATCGGTAGCCTGGGAAATCTTGCTGAACGGTCGGAGCCTGGGGGGCGCGGTCACCACGACCGAACACCTCGCCGACGGCATCAGCCAGTTGCGCTGCCGCGTCAGCTTGCAGGAGTTGCCGCTATCGGAACTGACTCCGGCGTGGCTAACCGCCTTCGTCAAAGTACTGGACACCTCGCGCCGCGACGGCGAGGCGATCATCGCGGTCGAATCAGAAACGATCATCGACATCGACCCTTTGAACCGCCCGCTCAACTTTTCGTCGGTTACCAAGATCGGTCCGCCCGAGCAGGGTAGTGGCCGTCGTTCGTTCATGTCGGGCGTGGAGTTCAACGTCGTCATGCGCGGCAAGATCGTCGGCGACCTGATGCAGGTCGCGATTCGCGCGGGCGAGTTGGAATACCATACGGAAATTAATTTGCCGGCCGACGCGCTGATCGGCGACGTCCTGTCGCCGCAAACGCGGCTGCCGGGTTTGCGGGTGGGACAGACCTGGACCGTGCCGATCTTCAGTCCATTTCGTCCGCCGAATTCTCCCGTCGAGGTCTTGCACGCCACGGTGGAGCGCAAGGATCCGATCCTGTGGCACGATCGCATCGTGCCGGCCCTGCTGGTGGTCTATCGCGGAGACCCCGGCCGCGGCCTGTCGAGTGATCAGGGGGCTCGCGCCCAGATGTGGGTAGATTACGAGGGCGAGGTCGTGAAGCAGGAAATCCATCTGCTCTCCTCGCGCATGACCTTCGTGCGTGTCCATCCTGACGAGCCGGCAGCGTGGAATTTGCTGCCGGACACGTCGGAACCACTGCGCGTCCCGCCGGCGGCAATGGACGAATCGCCTGTGGAAGACGTACCCAAAGACGCCTCTGCGGCGGATGCCCCTCCGGCCGACGACGCCGAGCCTTCGACGAATACCGCACCCGGAGCGCAGGCAGCACCCGAGGGCGCGCCATGATCGAATTCTGCAAGGTGAGCCGCAGCTACGGACGGAAACTGGCCGTGGCCGAGTTGGACCTGGTCATCGCCACCGGGGAGATCTTCGCCTTTCTGGGCCCCAACGGGGCGGGCAAGACAACGTCGATCAAGATGCTCGTGGGCCTCTTGCGCCCCAGCACCGGAACGGTGCGCGTATGCGGGTTCGACGTGGTCAGCGAATCGCGCGAGGCCAACAGCCGTGTCGGTTACATTCCCGACGAGCCCTATCTGTATGAGAAGCTCACCGGCCGTGAATTCCTGCAGTTCATTGCCGGCATGTACGGTTTGGACGAACGATCGGGCAGCGAGCGGATCGCCCGCGAGATCGCCCGCTTCGAGCTGGCGGACTTCGTTGACGATTTATGCGAGAGCTATTCGCACGGCATGAAGCAGCGCGTGGCGCTCGCCGCGGCGCTGTTGCACGATCCCGAGGTGCTGGTTCTCGACGAGCCCACGGTCGGGCTCGACCCGCGCACGATCCGGCTGGTGAAGGATCTGCTGCGGGCCCGCGCCGCGGCGGGGACGACCGTGTTCATGTCGACCCATTCGCTGTCGTTGGCCGAGGAGCTGGCCGACCGGATCGGCATCGTCGACCGTGGGCGTTTGCGCTGCCTCGGCACGCTGGACGAGCTGCGCGCGACGTCGGCGCAGGGCCGCTCATCGCTTGAACAACTCTTCCTGCAGTTGACGGCAGGCGACGCCGGCGCCGACGCATCGACCCCTGCGCGATACGGCGAGAAAGGCCCATGAGTGAGGCGGCCGACAATTCGTGGGATGCCGCCGTGCCGCCGGTCGCCGGCGTGGCCCCGCGGACGAAGCTACCGGACGTGGCCGCCGAGGCCGACGTCTTTTCGCGGCTGCGGCGCACTCTGTTGCGCAACGCCATTCGCCAGGCGCTGGCGGTGTCGCGGCTCCGAGCTTCGCTGGCCGCGATCCTGACGATCTTTCTCTGGGCGGGACTGTTCGTCCTCTTCGCCTTGGGCTTCCAGTTTCTCGACGACGCAATTCACGAGTCTTCCACGCACGACGAGACCGTGCGGGCCGTGTATAGCGTCTTTTTCGCTTCGTTGACGATCATGCTCATCATTTCCACGGGCATCATCATGTACAGCGGCATGTACCGCTCGGACGAAGCCACTTTCCTCCTGACGACCCCGGTCCGGCCACAACGCGTCTTCTTGCACAAGTTTCTGCAAGGGATGCTGTTCAGTAGCTGGGGGTTTTTGCTGCTGGGCAGCCCGATGCTCGTGGCCTATGGCTTCGTGGTCCACGCGCCGTGGCATTACTACCTGCTGCTATTGCCCTTCATGGGTTCCTTCGTCTGTATTCCAGGGGCGATCGGCGCCATCGCGTGCATGCTGGTGGTGCGCTTCCTGCCTACGAATCGCGTTCACGTCCTGGTGCTGTCGGCCGTGTTGGCGTTGGCCTTCGGCGCGGCGGTGGCCTGGTCCTTCGTGGGCGCGCAAAGCCATGAGCTGTTAACGCCGGATTGGTTTCTGGAAATGCTGTCGCGGTTGCGCACCAGCGAGAATCGGCTGCTGCCGAGCTGGTGGCTCAGCTCGGGCTTGCTGGAAGCAGCCCGCAGCGGCTGGCACGACGCCGCTGCGCGCGCCGCGCTTACCGAAAGCGTCATGTTTCTGGCGGTGATGATTTCTAACGCCCTGGTGCTTCACCAGATCGCCGTGTGGATGGCGGGAAAGGTGTACCGCGCCGGCTACAGCGCTTTGTGTGCCGAGCATTCAGTTCGCCGCAAATGCCGGCAGGCGTGGATCGATCGCATCTTCAGTATGTTTTTCGAGCCGTTCGGCACGCGCTTGCGATTGCTGATGATCAAAGATTTGCGGCTGTTTCGCCGCGATCCTGTGCAATGGTCGCAGTTTCTGATTTTCTTCGGCCTGCTCGCGCTCTATTTCCTGAACACGCGACGCCTGAGCTACGATGTCAACTACGTCACCTGGGTGAACATCATCAGCTTCCTCAACCTGGCCGTGGTCGGGTTGATTCTGTCGACATTTACCACGCGTTTCATCTTTCCGATGATCAGCCTGGAAGGGCGCCGGTTCTGGATCCTGGGGCGTCTGCCGGTGCGCCGGGATATGATCCTATGGAGCAAGTTCCTGTTTGCCGCGCTGGGGTCGCTCGTGCCTTGCATGACCTTGATCGTCCTCAGCGATCTCATGCTCGGCGTGTCGCAAGTCGTGATTTGGGTCCACATGCTGGCGTGCATGCTCTTGTGCTCGGGGCTGTCGGGCATTGCCGTGGGTTTAGGCGCTAAGATGCCGAACCTGCGCGAGGATTCGCCGGCCCGCATCGCCGCCGGCTTCGGCGGCACGTTGAATCTGGTACTTAGCGCGGCGTATATCGTGGCGCTGGTCGTGATTACCACGGTCCCCAGCCATTTCTACTTGCTGGCCCGGCAAGGGGGGAACCAGGCGCTGCAGCTTGACCCACAGCGGCAGTGGAACTGGTTAATCGCCGGCGTTTGCGGCGGTTTAATTCTAGGAATCGTAGTCACCGCGGCACCGCTGGTCATGGGCTTTCGAGCGTTTCGCAAGCTGGAAGCCTAAGGCGGTGCCATCGCGTATCGGGGGGCCGCTGGTGGCTTGCCCGCCAGTGCCGAATCCCCGCGGACGACACTGCATTTCCTTGACCCTTTTCGACCTATCGAGCCCGCTTATAATGCGTGGGTCTTGGCGTTTGGATGCGCCAGGGCCTTTCGGGTTAGCGCGGTCGCGGCTCCGTGGGCCGCCGGAGGAGAGATGACGACGATCAACGCTTCGAGCCGGATGCGAGTTGGCGCTGTCAGCTACCTGAACACCAAGCCGCTGGTCTACCAGTTCGACAGGTTTGCCCCGCAGGCCGAATTAGTGTTCGACGTGCCCGGCCGCCTGGCCGACGATTTGACCGCCGGGCGCCTGGATGTGGCGTTAATCCCTTCGGTCGAATACTTCCGCGACCCGAGCTATACGATGGTCTCGGACGCGTGCATTGCCTGTCGTGGGCCGGTTCTTTCGGTCAAGCTCTTCGCCCGCGTGCCGATTGCCGAGATTCGCTCGCTGGCATTAGACGAAGGCTCGCGCACCAGTGCCGTGCTGGTGCAGATTCTGCTGGCCAAGCGCTTTGGCGTACGCCCGCGCATCGAATCGCTGCCCGTCGAGTGCGGACTGGCCGATACGCAGGCCGATGCCGTGCTGCTGATTGGCGATCGGGCGATCTATTCGCCGCCAGGCTGGTTTGCCGCGGTGTGGGACGTAGGCGACGAATGGTGTCAATGGACCGGACTCCCCTTTGTTTTCGCCATGTGGGTGGCACGGGCCGGGTGCGATTTGCAGGAAATCGAGCAGGCGCTATCGCAATCGCGCGATGCCGGTTTGGCTCATCTGCCCGAGATCGCCGCGGCCGAGGCGGCCGCACTGGGGCTGACGCGACCGGAATGCCTGGCGTACCTGCGCGATCGGTTGCACTTTCAACTTGGCCCCGGCGAGCGCGAAGGACTGGCCCTCTATCGGCGCCTGGCTGAGGAAATGCAGTTGATCGATAGCCAGTCGCGCTATGCCGACGAAACCGCCAACTCGGCCCTCTCCTGAATTAACACTGGCTTGATTTAACCACTCGCTGGCGACGGAAATCTCGAGAGTCACTTCGTGGTAACTTCGATCTCCCAATTGCTGGATAAAGCCGTGGCCGGCGACCGCCTGTCGCCCGACGAGGGCTTGCGATTGCTCGAGTCGCGCGATCTGACGGCGCTAGGCCGCGCCGCCGACGCCGTCACGCGGCGGATGCATCCCGAGCGATACCGTACCTACAACATCGACCGCAACATCAACTACACCAACGTCTGCTCGGCGGTGTGCGATTTCTGCGCGTTCTACCGCAAGCCGAAAAGCCCCGAAGGGTACGTGCTCGATCGCGAAGTGTTGATGACCAAGATCCAGGAGACGGTCGACCTGGGGGGCGATCAGATCCTGATGCAGGGAGGAATGAATCCCGACCTGCCGATCGAGTGGTACGAAGAGCTGCTACGCGACATCCGGGCGCGATTCCCGCAGGTCAATATCCACGCCTTCAGCCCGCCCGAAATCCACGCATTGACCAAGGTAGCCAAGCTGCCACTACAAACGGTGCTCGAGCGATTGAAAGCCGCGGGCTTGGGAAGCCTGCCCGGCGGCGGGGCCGAGATCCTCGTCGATCGCGTCCGCAAGGCGATGACGCGCGGCAAAGTAATGACCGATGACTGGCTGAATGTCTGCCGGGTGTGGCATCAGATGGGGGGCCGCGGCTCGGCCACGATGATGTTTGGCCATCTCGAAACGCTGCCCGAGCGCATCGAACACCTGGAGCGGTTGCGCCAATTGCAGGACGAGACCGGCGGTTTTACCGCCTTTATCTGCTGGACGTTTCAGCCCGATCATACCGACATGAGCCATGTGCCTCGTGCGGGCGCCCACGAGTACTTGAAAGTGCAGGCCGTGGCGCGGCTGTATCTCGACAACATTCCGAATATTCAGTCGAGTTGGGTCACGCAAGGGCTGAAGATCGGCCAATTGGCCCTATGCTACGGGGCCAACGACATGGGCAGCCTGATGATCGAGGAAAACGTGGTGGCCTCGGCCGGTACGGTGCACTACCTGACGCTCGAGCAAATCCGCAATGCGATTCGCGAATTGGGTTACGAGCCGCGGCAGCGCAACGTGTATTACGAGTTGATCGACGAGCCCTCGGCGGATGTCCAACCGGCACTGGCGTAAGCTATGTTGTACTAGCTAGTTGCTTCCCCGATCGGCATATTCTGGAGATGCCGAATAACCGGCCTGGGAACGCTGCCGGCTTGTGACGTAGTGCGCGGCCTGCGAATAGCTTCCGACTCCGCTCCGCCGCTCGCAGGAACGAATCTGCCGTCGAATGGCGCAACCGCGGTAGCTGCCGGCTATGATCCACGTCGAGAATCTCACGAAGGTCTATGCCGATCTTCGCCGCGGCAAGTTCGTGGCGCTTCACGGCATCGGCTTCGAAGCCCTGGCGGGCGAAATCTTCGGCCTGCTCGGCCCCAACGGCGCCGGCAAGACCACCGCCCTGCGCGTGATCGGCACCATGCTGCGGCCGACGTCGGGCAAGGTCATCGTCAATGGGTTTGACGTATTGACGCAATCCTCGGAGGTCCGCCATCAGATCGGCTTCGTCTCGGCCAACACCGGCATGTACGACCGGATGACCGCCTGGGAAGTGGTCGAATATTTCGGCCGGCTGTTTGGCATCGCCGACGACGACTTACACGCCCGCATGGATCAGCTTTTCGAACGGCTGAAGATGAACGAGATCCGCGACGTGCTGGGCGCGAAGATGTCGACCGGTATGAAGCAAAAAGTATCGATCGCCCGCGCTTTGGTCCATGATCCGCCGGTGCTGATTTTCGACGAAGCCACGAACGGGCTCGACGTGCTGGCGGCCCGCGCCCTGCTCGACACCGTGGCCGAGCTGCGGCAGCAAGGAAAATGCATTGTCTTCTCGACGCACATCATGCGCGAGGCCGAAAAACTGTGCGATCGTCTGGCCATCGTGCATCGCGGCACGATCCTTACCTCGGGCACGCTCGAGGCGATCCGCGGCATCCACCAGGAGCACGACCTGGAAGAGCTGTTCTTCCGCCTGATTTCCGCCCACGACGCGGCGCACCCGCAACGCGTGGCCTCTTGATTCGAGGCCGCTCAGACATGAACTGGTCGAACGTCAAAGTCGTTTTTCTTCGCGAGGTCCGCGACCAGCTGCGCGATCGGCGCACGCTGTTCATGATTGCGGTCCTGCCCGTCGTGCTCTACCCGCTGTTGGGCATGAGCATGTTCCAGGTGACGCAGTTCGTGCGCGAGCAAACGACCAAGGTTCTGGTCGCCGGTGCTGATCGTTTACCGGCGTCGCCGGCCTTATTCGAAGATGGCCATTTCGCCGAGCGGTGGTTCCACGTCCCCGATTCGCACCTGGATGCGGTGGCGGACGAGAAGCAGGGGATCCACCATCAAGCCCGGCCCGCAAACCGCCACGTGTTGGCCGTGGATTTCCTCCCCGACGATCAGTTGGCCAAAAGCGATGTGGAGCAACGCGAGGCGTGGCGAGCGGCGCTGGATGCCGGGCAGTACGACGCGATTTTGTACTTCCCGCCGGAGTTCGCCGAACAGTTACGCGTCTTGAAAGAGACCGTGCATGCCGAGCGCGCCCAGGATGTCGAGTCGATCCCCATCGTCAAGGTGCCGCAACCCGAAGTGCTCTTCAGTACGGCCTCGGAGAAGTCGCAAGTCACGCTCAACCGGATGGAGCGAATCCTCGGTCGCTGGAGCGAAGAGCTAGGCCACGAAAACCTGACCGCCGGGCATATTCCGGAGAATGCCGCCACGCCGTTCAGTCTGGTCACCCGCGACCTGGCCGATAAGGGGCATCGCGACGCGGCGCTGTGGTCGAAGATATTGCCGTTCTTGCTGTTGATCTGGGCCTTGACCGGAGCGTTCTATCCGGCCGTCGACGTCTGCGCTGGCGAGAAAGAACGCGGTACACTGGAAACGTTGCTCTCCAGCCCTGCCGAGCGCATCGAAATCGTGTGGGGCAAACTGCTGACGGTCATGCTCTTCAGCATGGCCACCTCGGCGCTGAACCTGTTGAGCATGGGAATCACGGGCACGGCGCTGTTGAGCCAGTTACCCCGCTTTGGTCCTCCGCCTCCTTTGGCGCCTGTGTGGCTGTTGATCGCGCTCGTGCCCGTGTCGGCACTCTTTAGCGCGCTGTGCATGGCGCTGGCCAGCTTCGCGCGCAGCACCAAGGAAGGGCAGTACTACCTGATGCCGCTGGTGCTCGTCACATTGCCGCTGGTGATGCTGCCGATGTCGCCCGGCGTGGAATTGACGCTCGGCAACAGCTTGATTCCCGTGACCGGGGTGGTACTGCTGTTGCGGGCGATGCTCGAAGGAAACTATGGCCAGGCATTCGTCTATGGTCCGCCCGTGATCATGGCCACCCTGGCGTGCTGCCTGCTGGCGATCCGCTGGGCGGTCGAACAGTTCAATTCCGAGTCGGTGCTGTTCCGCGAAAGCGAGCGGCTCGACATTCGTCTCTGGTTCCGGCAACTGATGCACGATCGCGAAGACACCCCCACCGTGGCCGGCGCTGTGTTTTGCGGAGTGCTGATCCTGTTGATCCGCTTCTTCATGGGCTTTGCGCTACCGCAGCCACAGAACTTTGCCGAGATGGCGCGGCTGACGTTGGTCACGCAATTGGTCGTGGTGGCGACGCCGGCTTTGCTGATGACCATCATGCTGGCACGCAGCGCGCGGCAGACTCTGCTGTTGCGCGTGCCTGCGGCCGCGACAATTCCGGCTGCGATTCTGTTGGCGCTGGCCATCTATCCGATTGCCGGCTGGCTGACGGTGATCGTGCAGCAGTTGTACCCGCTGAATCCCTATCTGAAGGACGCTCTGGCCGGCTTGATGACCGATCGCCCCGAGCTGTGGAAGATGCTTCTGGTAATCGCGGTCACACCGGCCATCTGTGAAGAGTTGGCATTCCGCGGGTTCATCCTGTCAGGCCTGCGCCACCTGGGTCACAAGTGGCGGGCCATCGTCATCAGCAGCCTGCTCTTCGGCATCACGCACGCCGTGTTCCAGCAATCGATCGTAGCCTTCTTGCTGGGCCTGGTCGTCGGTTACATCGCCGTGCAAACCGGCAGTCTGCTGCCGGGCATGTTCTATCACGTCACGCACAACAGCCTGATGGTGCTGACGCTTGCCGTTACGGCCGAGTCGTTCGAGAAGTACCCGGCGCTCGGCTACTTGATGAAGAACGCCCCTGACGGCGAAGGTTATCTCGCCAATGGTTACACGGTCATCGCAGCCGGCCTGGTAGCGGTCGTGTTGCTCAACTGGTTCCGCCGCCTGCCGTACGCGAAAAGCGCCGAGGAATCGCTCGAAGAGGCGATCAAGCAGCACGCCAGCCAGGCGCCGATGGCGTAATCGCTCTAACGTAGGGTGCACTGCGTGCACCGGGACGCGTGTTGTTCTGGTGCACGCAGTACGCCCTACGTACGCGTCGCCGGCCCGTTACTCGTCACGCGGCGCCAGCGCAGCACGGCGTCGATCAGGATGATCAGCACCGCGGCGATCATGAACACCGTGAAGAAGATGTTCAGCGTCCCTTGCACGAGTAGCCGTGTGCTACTTTTTGCCATGCCATCCTGAATCATTTTCACGAAGGGCCCGTCGATCATCTGATAGCCGGCCGTCAGCGTCGACGCCAGCACGAACAGCATCGGCAGGATCGTCAACGGCGCATAGCGGCCACGACCAGCGTTGAACATCACGGTCGTTACGATCGTTAGCGCGATCACGGCCAGCATCTGGTTCGCGATGCCGAACATGGGCCAGATCGTCTCGATCGAACCGGTCCAGATCAGCCCGCCCCAGCCGGCCGTGACCAGGGCCGTGGAGATGACGGCACCGGGCAGCCAGTCGGTCCGATCGAACGGCTTGTAAATCTTGCCAAGCGCCTCCTGCAGCAAAAACCGCGCGATGCGCGTGCCGGTGTCGATCGTCGTGAGAATAAACAGCGCCTCGAACATGATCGCGAAGTGGTACCAGTACTTGATCACCGCCTCGAGGTTCACGGCCCCCCCCGCCACGCGGTGCATGGCCGTGGTGAAGATTTGCGACATGCCGACCGCCAGCGTCACGGCGCCGCCGGTGCGCCCGCGCAGGCTTTCGCCGCCGACCTGCCGCTCGATCTCGGGCAGGTTATCGGTCGAAGCGCCCAGTTCAGTGAGCTTGTCGGCATATTGTTCGACCTTGGACAGGTCGATGTTGATGGCCCAATAGTCTCCCTGCGGCAGCGAAGCGGCGGCCAGCAGCGCCACGATTCCGACCAGTCCCTCGATCAGCATCGCACCATAGCCGATCGTGCGCACGTGGCTTTCACGGGTGATCATCTTCGGCGTGGTGCCCGAGGACACGAGCGCATGAAAGCCCGAAACGGCGCCGCACATGATGCAGATGAAACAAAACGGAAAGATCGGGCCGTTGAAGTACGGACCGCCGCCCGAGGCAAAGAGCGGATTCACTTGCGGCGCTTCGAGCTTGGGGTTTGCCACGATCACGGCGCCCACCAAGAGCGCCACGGTGCCGATCTTCAAGAAGCTCGACAGGTAGTCGCGCGGGCATAACAGCAGCCACACCGGCAACACCGACGCGATGAAACCGTACAAGCAAATCGCCCAGATCGTCTGCTCGCGCGACAGCGAAAAATACGGCTCCAGCGCGGAGCCGGGGATCCAGTTACCGGCCACCGTGGCGGCCAGCGTGGCCGCGGCGCCGATCAGCGAGGCTTCGACAACGCGCCCTTTGCGAATCTTGTACATGTACAGACCGATCAACAGCGCGATCGGCACGGTGCAAGCGATCGTGAACGTGCCCCACGAACTGCCTGGCACGAACTGCTTCGCGCCGGCGGGCAGCGTCACTGTATTGCCCGAGTGCTGGAACACCTCGGCCGGCGGTTTCGCATCGGCATCCGCGGCGTGATCGACCGTGACGGTGAAACCTTCGCTGCGGGTCACCATCGCGCCACCGGTGTACGTGATCTTCGTACCGGCAGGCAATTGCGCGACATGGCGCCCGGCCGCGTCGGAGAGCTCGATCGCACCATCGCTTGGCGCTTCGAGCGTCGTTCCGGCCGCCAGCTTGATCTCCTCACCGCCGAGGGCCTTTACGACTACGACGCCGAGGCCCGAGAGCGCGATGACGACCACGAACAAAATGGTGAGCGAGGCCGTCGTCCCCGCAACCGGCCCGATTTCGGCCCGCGCGATCTCGGCCAGCGAACGTCCGCCGCGGCGCACGCTGGCGGCCAGGACCAACATGTCTTGCACGGCCCCGGCCAGGCACACGCCGACGATCAACCAGATCAGGCCCGGCAGGTACCCGAACTGGATGGCCAGCACGGGCCCGATCAAGGGGCCGGCTCCGCTAATGGCCGCGAAGTGGTGACCGAACAGCACCCACTTGTGCGTGGGGTGAAAATTCTGACCGTCGTTGAATTCAAAGGCCGGCGTGACCCGCGTATCGTCGAGCACCGCCACGCGCGCCGCGAGAAAGGCGCTGTAGTAGCGGTAGGCGATCGCCAGGATGCACAAAACGCCGATCATGATGGGCATGGCATGCATGGCGATTACCGTCGGAAGGCTAGGGGGCTGCATTTCGGAGAACACAAGGGAAGGATTCGGCCGAGTTCGCGCTTGATCGTGGCCGAATCTGCACGCCTGACGCTCGTGACGCCAGGCCGGCATCACACGATATCCAGACCATTGTCGGCCGACAAGTTCGATCGTAGTAGACCCCTTGGCGACAAGCCTTATAATTTGCTGCTTCTGAGACAGTCCTTCCTGCTCGACAGTAGTGCAGGATCGCGAGGCAGACGGTTGACACGCGGCCCGCTCGAATACAAACACCCTCGAACAGCAAACACCGTAAGGAGCGCAGCACCGTGGCTGAAAAGGTCGTGATCATTGGCAGTGGACCGGCCGGTTGGACCGCGGCGATTTACACCGCGCGGGCCAGCCTCGAACCGCTGGTCTTCGAGGGGGCCGTCACCGAGGAGAACCGCATCAGTGGGACGCTGCCGCTTGGGCAGTTGGCCCTGACGACCGAGGTGGAAAACTATCCCGGATTTCCCGCGGGGGACCTGGGCGGCTACCTCGATAATTCGATCGAAGCCAGCCGCCGCGGCCTGATGGCGCCGCACGAAAAAGAGGGCGTGAGCGGGCCGGAGCTGATGGAGCTGATGCGACAGCAGGCCGTGAACTTCGGCACCCGCATCGTGACCGACGATATTGTCGACGTCGACTTTACGCAGCGGCCGTTTCGCCTCACCGCTTCCAGCGGCCAGGTGTTTCACGCCCATGCCGTGATCGTCGCCACCGGGGCGCGGGCGAATTATTTGGGGCTGCCCTCGGAAGAGGCATACAAGAACCGCGGCGTCAGTGCTTGCGCCGTGTGCGACGGCGCTCTGCCGCGGTTTCGCAACAAGCCGCTGATCGTGGTTGGCGGCGGCGACTCGGCCGTTGAAGAGGGGACCTACCTGAGCAAGTTCGCCAGCCGTGTTCATCTGGTCCACCGCCGCGACGAACTGCGCGCTTCGAAAATTATGGCCGACCGCGCCAAGAACGATCCCAAGATCACGATCGAGTGGAACAGCGCCGTCGACGAGGTCTTGGGCGATCCGAAAGACGGTGTCACGGCCGTGCGCATCAAGAGCACCACCGACGGCACCAAACGCGAGATACCCGCCACGGGCATGTTCCTGGCGATCGGCCACACGCCGAATACAAAGTTCCTGGAAGGCAAGCTGGAACTTACGGCCAAGAAGTACATCAAGTGGACGGTTCCGTTTCGCACGAACACCAGCGTCGAAGGAGTTTTTGCCGCCGGCGACGTGGCCGACGACAATTACCGCCAGGCCGTCACGGCCGCCGGCAGCGGCTGCATGGCCGCGCTCGACGCCGAACGCTGGCTCGCCGCGCACGAATAGAACGGCGCGCACAAACAAGAAGACCGACTGTGCGACGGCGGCGCAGCGACAAATAACACGTCGCCGGCACAGGACTATTTAGCCGCGGTGCTGGCACCGCGTTCCACGGAGGGCATCGCATGGAAACAATCCGCGTCGCCGAGGCTCGGCAGCCGTCGACCGTCGGTCGTCAGGTCCGCCTGCAAGGTTGGGTTCGCACCCGCCGCGACAGCAAGGGGGGCTTCAGCTTCCTCGAACTGAACGACGGCTCGTCGCTGGCCAACGTCCAGGTCATCGCCGACGGGGCGCTCGCCAACTACGAAAGCGAAGTGAAGCACCTGGGCGCGGGCGCGAGCGTTACGATCGAGGGGCTCGTCAAGGCTTCGCCCGCCAAGGGGCAAGCCACCGAAGTGCAGGCCGAACGCGTCATCGTACATGGGCTGGCCGATCCCGAGACTTATCCGCTGCAAAAGAAGAATCACTCGTTCGAGTTTTTGCGCACGATCGGCCACCTGCGGCCGCGCACCAACACCTTTGGCGCCGTGACGCGCGTGCGCAACTGCGTCAGCCGCTCGATTCACAGCTTCTTCCAGGAGGAGGGCTTCCTGTACATCCAGGCGCCGATCATCACCGCCAGCGACTGCGAAGGAGCCGGCGAGATGTTCAAGGTTTCGACGCTCGACCTGGCGAAAGTGCCCAAGACGCCCGCCGGCGCCGTCGACTACGCGCAAGATTTTTTCGATCGGCCGGCGTTCCTCACCGTCAGTGGGCAATTACAGGCCGAGATCTTTGCCTGCTCGCTGGGAAAGGTGTACACATTCGGCCCCACGTTCCGCGCCGAGAACTCCAACACCTCGCGGCACCTGGCCGAATTCTGGATGATCGAGCCCGAGATGGCCTTCTTCGAACTGACGGACAACATGGCGCTGGCCGAGCGATTCCTGAAACGCATCTTCCGCGACGTGCTTGCCCAATGCCCTGAAGATATGGAGTTCTTCCGCGAACGCATCGACAAGACCGTGATCGAAACGTTGGAAGGGATCGTCTCGAGCGATTTCGTGCGGCTGTCGTATACCGAGGCGGTCGACATCTTGAAAGCGTCGGGCCAGCAATTCGAATTCCCTGTCGAGTGGGGAAGCGACTTGCAAGCCGAGCACGAGCGCTATCTGACCGAACAGAAATTCCAGAAGCCGGTCATCCTGTACGACTACCCGAAGCAGATCAAAGCCTTTTACATGCGGCTGAACGACGACGATCGCACGGTCCGCGCCATGGACGTGCTGGTGCCGAAGGTGGGCGAGATCATCGGCGGCAGCCAGCGCGAAGAACGGCTCGACGTGCTTACGCGCCGCATGCAGGAGCAAAAGCTCGACCCCGCCGCCTACTGGTGGTATACCGACCTGCGCCGCTATGGCACCGTGCCGCACTCGGGCTTCGGCCTCGGCCTGGAACGGATCGTGCAGTTCATCACCGGCATGGGCAATATCCGCGACGTGATCCCCTTCCCGCGCACGCCGGGGAGCGCCGAGTTTTAGATTTGGTAGGGTGCCCTTTGGGCACCGACAGCAGCAGGGTGCGCTGTGCGCACCGAGAGCACCAGAGTATTGCTAGCCTGGAACATGTATGCTGGTGCTCGCAGAGCACCCTACAAAAACCCTCTCCCTCGCAGGGAGAGGGCAGGGTGAGGGTAAAGGTAACCATCGCGCGTGAAATTATTCGTGGAGAAGCATCCCATGTTCCGAAGCTTCGGACTCATCTTGCTAGCTGCGGCGCTCGCGTTCTCTGCGCGTACGGCTCTCGCCGAGCCTGCGCACACCAAGGATGCCCTCGACAAGGTCAAGCACGCCGTCGACGACAAGCAGGCGGTGTTGCTCGACGTGCGCGAGCAAAAGGAATGGGACGCCGGTCACGTCCGCGGCGCGGTGCTGGTGCCGGTGGGGGACCTGGCCAAGAAATCGAAAGATCCGGCCTTTCTCACCGAGTTGGAAAAGAAAGTGCCGAAGGACAAGACCATTTATTGTCATTGCGCGCGCGGCGGCCGGGCCCTGGTCGCGGCCGAGGCGCTCGAGAAGCTGGGTTACAAGGACGTCCGCCCGCTCAAGCCCGGCTACAAGGACTTGATCGAAGCCGGTTTTCCGAAAGCAGAAACCAAGTAGCGAGCGATCCAGCAATGGCGAAGCAAACTGCGGCCAAGGCGACTGCGAAGAAGAAAGTCGTCAAGAAAAAGCCTGCTTCCGAATCGAGCAAGCCCCGCAAGAGCACATTAGGCAATGTGAGCGAGCCGATGTGCGACCTCACGCTCAATCCCGCAAAGCGCGCGCAGGCGGACAAAATGACGGCGTCGGTCAAAGATACGTTGCCGGCCGGCCTGTCGCAGCCGGCGCTGCGCGCCTTGGCCCGGGCCGGTTACACATCGGTCGCCCAACTGGCGCGGGTTGACGATGCCGAGCTCTTGAAGATGCACGGCTTTGGCCCGAAAGGTATCAAGACAATCCGCGCGGCCCTGGGGAGTAATGCGTGAGCATACGTCAATGAGCCGTGCTTCCGACGATATTTCTGTTGGCCAACGCATTAGGATTATTGACGGAATCTTTGTGGGCTTTGAAGCGATCGTCGAGTCCGTCGATCAAGCCACAGGCGAGATCGGGGCGGGAATTCACATCTTCGGAAAGGTGACACCGGTACAGCTCAAACGAGACGAAATTGAACCGAAAGCGTGAGATCGATTCCACTTCAAGACTTGGCTACTTCGCGGATACGACTTCGGGGGAAGCATCTGGTCAGCTCGGCGGTTAAAATACCGGCATGCGATACGGGATGGTCACTCGCCGCGATATTCTGCAGGTCGTCTTGGGCGGCGTCGTTCTCTTCTTGATGGCTGCGGCACTAGTCGCGGCCTGGTTGATGCAGCACCCACCGAAGCCACAGATCGTAGTTTATTCGACGGCGAGCGCTGCGGACGTCGATGCTCTGTTTGACCACCTGAGAAAGCCCGATCGAAAGGTTGGGCAGATTCCGAGTATTTGGATTGCCGCGCTATCGCGGCTCGAGGCGCTAGGGCCGGCAGCCGCGCCGTTCGGCGCGATCGAAAAGCTGGAGGCGTTCATCGCCACCGCGCCCGAGGGCGAAGCCAAGAAGGCTGCCGAGCGAGCGCTCGCTAAGATCAAGGGTCAAGCGTTCGTTCCATAGCAGCCCGCACGCCAGCAAAGGGAGCCGAGATGGCGGCGGGCGACGAGCGCCTTATTCAGCCAACAAAAACTCGATCAGCTTCACGGAGCTGTACAGTTCTGGCCCGTCGTGACCGCGTGAAGTCGCCCGCTCCGAACCCAACCCCTCGAGCAGCACGATCTCCGCGTTGCCGTTCAGCTTCTGATACCGGCGGCCAAGTTCCGCGGCATTGGCCTCGGTCGGCACCAGCGTGTCGTGATCGCCGTGCAGGTGCATGATCGTCACGCCCGCCTTTGCCAGTGGGGCCAGGTTGTCGATCGGGTTGAACTCGCTCGCTCGCTTTTCGAGTTCCGCGAGCGGCAGGTCGTAGCCCAGGTCTTTGGCCGGAACGCTGGCGACACTCGACAAGCCTGGGTAGGTGCGAAAGTCGATCGCCGGGCACATGCCCGCGATCCGGTCGACGCACGTCGGGTGGCGAAGCGCCCAGCCGTAGGCA
>DASZWQ010000067.1 GCA_035546535.1 Pirellulales bacterium
CAGGAATCGGTGCCGGCTGCGCGGCTGGCGATTCGGGCGCCGACGCCGCCTGCGGCGATTTGGTCGTCGTGTCGTCGTCGGCAATGATGCGACGGATGGAGGCTAGAATTTCCTCCATCGATGGTTCCTGTGCCTTCGCCGGCTGCGTCATGCCCGCATCCCCGCTGCCTGGTCCCGCTGCCTATCGGTCTATGCCAGCCCTGCCCGGCAGCGCGATCACCCAGGCGGGTCGCCCGCCTCGGCCCCATTGGCTTGGCCTTGTTACGCCTGCGTGCCCGCCGCCGAATCGGTCGTGATGAGTATGCGATACCGCTTTCAGCTTGGCGATACCGCTTTCAGTTCATGTTTCAGTATGTCACGGCGAAATGTGGATGCAAGAGAACGGCTGTGGACGGCCACATCCGTATGAGTCCTAGCGGCCGTCGGGCGTGCGCAGACCGATCCAGGCATCGCGCACTTGCCGATAATGCACTTCGGGATCGTAGACCGGCACGTTGAGGCCGAGCGTCCGCACCGCCAGCGCGCCGACCGCAGCCAGTAAGGTGTACGACGCGACGACACGGTCGTGCTGCGCAGTGACCAGCGCCACGCGCGCGTTGACCAGTTCCTGTTGCGCGTTGAGCACATCGAGCGTCGTGCGCTGGCCGACGCGTGCCTCTTCGCGCACGCCGTTGAGCGCGATTTCGGCGGCATTGACCTGCGCGGTGGTCGCTTCGATCTGTGCTTTTGCGGCGACGAGCTGTCCCCAATTTTGCACCACCGTGGCGCGCGCCTGGTCGCGGTTGACGTCGAGGTTCAGACGCTGCTGACCGAGCGTTTCCTTGGATTGGCGAATGGCGGCATATTCGCCGCCGCCCTGATAGATCGGGATGGTCAATTGGCCGGCGACGGAAGCAAGGAATTGCCGGGCGGTGTTAAAGGTCGGCTCCCAGTTCTGTGAAACGTTGGCCGCCAAAGTCAGGTTCGGATAGAGCGATCCCTCGTTGATCTTCACCGCCAGTTCCGCAATATCGACACCATATGACGCCGCCAGCACCGAGGGGCTTAGCGCCTCGCCCTGCGAAATCGCGGCTTTGAGCGATGGCGGCGAAAAGCGATCAACAGGAACGCCGGGCGCAAGCTTGCCCGGCGCGACGCCGATCACGCGCCGGTAATTGCCTGACGAGGTCATGTAGTTCGACTGCGCGCCAAGCAAAGCCGAGCGGCCCGCGGCGAGGCGCGATTCCGCCTGTGCTACATCCGTGCGCGTCACCTCGCCAACCGTGAAGCGGTCGCGTGTCTGCTTGAGTTGCTCGGTGAGCACTTCGACGTTGCGGCGGTTCAGTTCGAGGATCGCTTCGTCGCGCAGCAAATTCATGTAAGCGGTGGCGGCGTCGAGCAGCACCTGCTGCTCGGTCACACGCAATGTTTCGCGCGCACCCATGACTTGGCTTTCCGCCTGACGCACCCGGTTGGCGGTTTGCATGCCATTGTACAGCGTCTCGGTGGCTGACGCTCCGACCCCGCGCGACGTATACGGCACAGACACGCTGGTCGTGGCGGCGAGGCAGCCCGAAGGGAATGACCCGACGCAAGGGCCGCTGGCCAGAAAGCCGGTGGTCCCGTTGGTGTAGGTTTTTGCGACGTTGCTTGTATAATTCTCGCCGCCGTTCGCGGTAATGCTCAGCCTGGGGCGATAGCCCGACAGCGCCTGCGGCACGTTCTCGTCGGTGGCGCGCAACGCTGCGCGCTGGGCATTGAGTGAGGCATTGTTCTGGTAGGCTTGTACCAACGCCCATTCGAGCGTGTCCGCTGCCGCTTCGCTGCAGGGTATTGCAACGGCAGCGAAGATTAAGGCGAGGCTCGACGCGGACAGGACAAATGCCCGTGCCCCGCTACTGCGCATGACCCACGACACCAACGCTTCCCCGCACCCACCCATTCGGCAATCGCCGAGGCCTGTTGTGGCCCTTACCCGACTCCTCCGCCGTCGGAACCCCGCAACGGCGCCGGATTGAGCACATTAAGCGCCGTCATAGCGGCATAAAAGTCCTGGGGAGAGAAGCTGCACAGAATTCCGATCAATGGCACATATGCGCCACAGGTAATCGCCGCGTAACCGCGGCCCGACAGCGGCACGCGATGGCGGCCGGCGAACCAGCTAGAAAACGAAGGTCGGCGCGGCGCGAAAGCCCGGCAGAGTCACGGCTCCGGCGTCGAAAATCGGCCTGCCGACAAGATGGCCTTCGGCCAGGCGAAACAATGTGGCCTTGGCCGCCGGTGCGTGGCCGAAAATGCAGGCGAGTCGCCCGCCTGGCTTGAGCTGGCGGCCGAGGGCCTCGGGAACGACCTCGGTTGCTCCATCGAGCAGGATGAAATCGTAGGGCGCTGCAGCGGGCCATCCGGCAGCCAGCGGCCCTTGCACGACGACCACCCTTGCAGGACCGCTACCGGCCAGCGATGCCTGGGCTTGGCGGCCTAAATCCGGGTCCTCTTCCAATGCCACAACGGAACCGGCTAACTGCGCAAGCACGGCCGCCGAATAGCCAAGGCCGCAGCCGACATCGAGCACGTGTTCGCCGCCCGTGAGCTGGGCGGCCTCGACCAGTTTGGCAAACACCATCGGCGCCAGCATGGCGCGGCCGTTGCCGAGATCGAGCTCGCCGTCGACATAGGCCTGTTCTGCCAGCCGCCGCGGCACGAAACGCTCCCGCGGCACGTCCAGCATGGCGGCGATCAGCTCGGGACTGTGAACGTCGACGGTTCGGACCTGTCCGTCCACCATCATCCGGCGTGCGAGCACGCTGTCGAACATCGTTTTGCATCCCCCTGGGCGGCAAAATGCTGCGCAGCAATGCGCCGGGTTGTGCTGCACGGCCCGACAAAACGCAAGCGGCCGGTGGCGACTTGCATCACGGCCGCGCCCGGCCGAACCGTTGCCCGCAACCGCTCATTCCTCTATAGAGCACCCCAGCTTGCCTCTATAGAGCAGCAGCTTGCCTTTATAGAGCAGCAACTTGCCGGTGCCGGCACATCCGGCATATCAATCACGCCGGCAATGGGCCACGTGGCGGAGTGGTTACGCAACGGTCTGCAAAACCGTGTACCCCGGTTCAATTCCGGGCGTGGCCTCCAGCCTTTGCTCGCGGAGCGAGGGAAGGCTGGAGTGCAGCGAGGGCGGGCCGAGCGAGCCGCCGCGAGCTGTGTCCCGGCAGGCCGCAATTCCGTTGCGCTGCACGCTTTCAAAGCGGGAGCGACTTTGTTATATGCGCCTGCGTAAGCACTTGAGCCCTGTTCCCCGGTAGCTCAGTGGTAGAGCAACCGGCTGTTAACCGGTTGGTCGCTGGTTCGAATCCGGCCCGGGGAGCCAACTAAATCAAGAGCTTAGTTCACAATTCCCTCCTCTACTTTCAAAGCGAAATCCCCGGGGCCGCGCCCGGGCCGCGCCATCAAGGCCAAACCGGAAACCGCTCGGGGAGCCCGATCTACCCGCCGCGGCCGAAACACGAACCGGCACGGCTCCTAGCTTCGGCGCGGGCTTGTAGCCGACAAAGGCCAGCCGTGGAGTACCCTTCTCACTCAGGGACATTCACGGATTAGCCGAATAAGTCAGACACGCGCGCAAGCGTTACGCCGTGCTCAACGGCTCTTCTAACTTTGCGGCGCAGCACTTCAGGCAACGGAAGACGACGTTGGAAGGTTTCGCCGAGATCGCGTCCATCAAGGCAAATCACTTTTCGCGCACGACCGAAGGCTATGATTCCTTGTTCCGTAAAGCCACTATAGCTAACGAACAATCCGCGGCTCCAAGCTGCCCGCTGATCCACCTTGCCGTGGAACGCATGCAGGTCGCTGGCACCCGTCATTTCGTTGTGCCATTTCGCTTCGACAAGATAAATCGCCTCATCTAAAACGAAGCTTCCGTCAATTTGCTCTCCAGTGAGCCGAAATGGCCGTTCAGCCTGTAGTCCAAAAGCATCAAATAACTTCCTGAGGAACGTCTCGAATTTGTAACCACGTTCATGCGGCGGCAATTTCGTAAGTGACAAAAGCGCGTTTTGAATTACATCGTACTTCACATGCTGAAAGTCTTCTTTTGATGCAGCGCTTTCTTCTCTCGGCTTATGGCCCAATTGCGACAGTAGTTCGAGAAATCGATCGTGTGCCCCCTCGACCTCTTCAGCTATTTTTTGACGCTTCCGGAATATCTCTCGATGTTCCCACAACGCTTTTAGCGTCTTAGCAGCAAGAGCAACGTCTACGTTTCGTAGAAAATAGCGGAGCCGCTTCCCTTTCGATGACCCTTCCTGCGACCACTTCGGATCATCGATGTTGACGCCCAACTCGTCACGAAAAAACTCTGCGAACGTTCGGTCGCCGAACGCGGTTTGGCCGCCAGAAAATCTAACGACATAACCGTCTCGTATGAACAGATCTTCGACTGTCATCATGTCGCGTGCGCGCAATGTCGGAGACGCTTGAGTATTAGTCATAGCCAACGGCCGCACGTTCAAGTTCACGCACCCGACACCATACTTTCGGTATTTCTTCGTCAAGTGCAAGTTCTAATTGCCGCGCGAATTGTTCGAAGTCGTCGAAGCAATCCATGACCTTTTTACCAACCTCCTTGAGTGTTTCGCCACTGAGGTCTTCGTCGCCGTCTTCGTAGGATAGACCGCCGGTTTCTTGTGCAAACGCGTGGGTCATGGTTCCCAACGCGTCGTGAAGCATCGCAATGTATTTCACGCTTGACCGGCGAAGACTATCAATTTGCCGTCCCGTGTCGGGATGACGATCCATGTATTGTTGAAGCTCTTGGCGACAGCGGTCCGTTCTCTGCATGAGTTCAACGGCCTTTGTTGGCCACGTTTGATAGATTTGATGAGGGTCCCCGTTTTCATATTCGTCAGTTAGACGAGGCACCTCTGACATTAACTGACGAACATCGAACACGGCCTTGCGCTCTAGCTCTAAGGTCTCGGCGGTTTTCGTTAGCGGAATAATCGCTGCGCCTGCCGCTTGCCTCTGGGTTTCTTTTACCTGTCGCCATACTGGCAAGACGGCGATGTATCCCACGACGAACGCGCCAGCC
>DASZWQ010000068.1 GCA_035546535.1 Pirellulales bacterium
AGCCTGTCGGCACGGCTGATGGGCCTCGATAGCCTGGGCGTGGCCAGCTACCTGCTCACGCTCTACTCCTCCTGCGCCGTGCTGACCGACGATGCTCTCGGAGTCCTCGAAAACGTCGAAGTCGGATACTACCACGATTACGATCACCGCCAGAGCAAGCCGAAGTAACGGAGCGCTCGCCAGTAGCTCTCTGAGGAGACTATCGCAGTGGATGAGATAACTCCCGACCTGATCGCGCGCATGGCTTCGCGAATTTACAACGAAGCGCCGCAGCCCAACGGCCATGCCGAGGGTGAGCCGCATGTCGACGCGTCGGCGGATACCGGACGGATCGCTGGCAGTTCGCCGGCTGCGCACTATGGCAGCATTCCGGTCGCGGTCAAGTCATGGCCACACGTGCCGACGACGCCGCCCGTAACGCCTCCTTCGGTGACACCACCGATGTTCAGTGCGCCGCCGACGGACTTTGTGTTGCCCGGCATGACGCCGCCGACAACACTGCCCACAGCGCCGCATTCACCCTCCGAGCCGCTTAGCGTCCCCGGTGCGGCCGTCGCGCCGCCCACCAGTGGCATCACGAGCGAGGCTTCGCCGAGCGGGCTGAGTACCTTCGTGGCGAGTGTGCGCGGTGCACATCTGGACCGCGACGCAGGCTTGGACGTTCTGGGCCATTCATTCCGTGAACGAGCCATGGCCGCGGCCGTGTCACCCGGCGGCAGTTCCCGGCCTTTCGACGTCGCGGCAATCCGCAAGGATTTCCCGATTCTCCAGCAGCGCGTCCATGGCAAGCCGATTGCGTGGTTCGATAACGCGGCCACAACGCAAAAGCCGCAGGAAGTGATCGACGCTGTGTCGCGCTTCTACGAGCAGGATAACTCGAACATTCATCGTGGCGCGCACACACTGGCCGCGCGGGCAACCGACGCCTATGAAAAGGCACGCGAGAAGGTGCAGACGTTCCTCGGAGCATCGAGCGTCAAGGACATTGTCTTCGTGCGCGGCACGACCGAGGGAATCAATCTCATCACGCAGACCTACGGCCGTAAGTTCTTGCAACCGGGCGATGAGATCGTGATGTCGGTGCTCGAACATCATGCCAACATCGTCCCCTGGCAGATGGTGGCCAAGGAAAAGGGGGCCGTGCTGCGCGTGATTCCAGTCAACGACCGTGGCGAGGTCATGCTCGAGGAATACCAAAGGCTGCTCGGCCCCAAGACCAAGGTCGTGGCGCTGACGCACGCCTCGAACAGCCTGGGCACGATATTGCCCGTGGCCGAAATGACTCAAATGGCCAAGCGGTACGGCGCCCGCGTGTTGATCGACGGCGCGCAGTCAGTCGCGCACATTCCCGTCAACGTGCAGCAGCTGGGGGCCGATTTCTTCGTGTTCTCGGGCCACAAGATCTTTGGACCGACCGGCATCGGGGCCGTTTATATCAGCCAAGAGTTGCAGGACGTGTTGCCACCGTGGCAGGGTGGCGGCAACATGATCCGTAACGTGACGTTCGAAGAAACGTCGTATGCTGAGGCGCCGGCGCGCTTCGAAGCCGGCACGCCGAACATCGCCGATGCGGTCGGACTGGGCGCGGCGCTCGACTACGTGAACCGGTTGGGCCTGCCCAACATTGCCAATTACGAACATTCGTTGCTTGAGTACGCGACTGAATGCCTGTCGACCGTCAACGGCCTGCGGCTGATTGGCACGGCACGGGAAAAGGTCGGCGTGCTGTCGTTCGTCATGCCCAACCGCCGCACCGAGGACATCGGCCGGTTCCTGGATCAGGAGGGCATCGCGGTCCGCGCTGGGCATCATTGCTCTCAACCATCGCTGCGGCGTTTTGGTGTCGAGACGACAGTCCGGCCATCGCTGTCGATCTACAACACGACCGGCGAAATCGATCGACTGGTCGACGCCCTGAAGCGCATCGAGCGGCTTCCTGGCTGAAGCCGACGGCGCGGATCATCCATGCTCGATGGAAGGCGGACAAACAAAAGGGCCGCCTGCCGACGATCCGGCAAGCGGCCCCACGTGGATGTACTCGAACGGACACGCCGCAGTCGGGCTGCAGTCGCTTGCGCAATGTCGTTATGTGCAGCCCACACGTCCAACGAGGACGCAACTATCGCCGACCCCGAGCGAGCAATCACTTGTTCAGATGAGGGGCGACGTCAGCCGTAGATTGTCCGCGGTCCGATGCTGCGGCGGCGCCTCTGCCGCAGCCCATTGCCTGTAAGCGCCACGGCGATGGCCGCGAGCACTAAGCTGCCCGGCTCAGGTACCGGTGCTGCATTGGGAACAGCCAGCGCGCCACCGCCCTGCGATGAGGCCAGCCAGTTCGACGAGACCAGGGCGAGGTCTTGACTGTTGACGATTCCGTCGTGGTTGGCATCGCCGGCCAGATTCGTTCCCGTGGCCAGCCAGTTGCTCGAGATCAACGCAAGATCCTGACTGTTGACGATCCCGTCGCGGTTGACGTCGCCCGGCAACGAAGCCAGGGAAGTCACGTCCAAACGCACTTCGCCAGGCGTCGACACTTCGTCGAGCTTGTAACCAAACCCGCTGGGCAGGCTACCGAGAGACAATCCATTGTCCGTAAGCGTACCAGTGTAAGCGAACAACTCA
>DASZWQ010000069.1 GCA_035546535.1 Pirellulales bacterium
TCCGACTTGGCCGGCGCGGGCACGAATCCCGTCTTGTCCGTACACAACCTGACGTTCGCCGGTAATGGCATCGTGCCGATTAACGGCGTCAATAACACCTCGAACCAGGTCGACGTCCAAAACATACAGACGAAATTCATCGATAACGTCGCGAGTAATAACGGTGTTCCGGCATTGCCAAGCGATCTGTCGAGCCCCCAGCAACAGGCCCTCTACGCCGACAGTTGGTGGTACAACAGCCCGACGGGCGTCCTGCAGGGCGTGAACGACGGCGCTGCCGACGTAGGAAACCTGACCGATCCGGCCTGGCAGCTTGGACCCATTGCGTGGGTTGGCACCAACGCATACACATGGACCCCCAATGGGCTCGCCGGCGTGCAAGCGGGTGCTACGGGGCTTGATGCCTTGGGATCGACAAGCGGAACGAATGCCAGAACGGGTCAGTACATGATCTATTCGGGCACGTATGGGCCCAGTGGCGTGAATGCGTTAGACGCCAGTCAATTCGTCAACGGGATGCTGACGGTGCCGATTGCCCAGATCGCGACCACAGGCAATATCTGGCTTCCCGGGACCGATTCGAATGCCGCCGGCGTGCTGCCAGGCGCGCCCGGTTCGGGCACCTACATCGAACTCGCTGGCGACGGAGTATCGAATGGCCCGACCGGCAACGGCACGTATAACGTGCTTGGTGGTTTCCCTTTTTACAGTCCGTACTCGTTTTACAATTTCAGTAATCCACAGAACCTTGTGATCCCCGAGCCTGGTTCGATGGTTTTGGCGGGATTGGGGGTGATCGGGTTCTTGGTGCTCGGCCGACGGCGCAGTGCGACGAAGGCCCCCGTGACGAATTACCGATAATCCTTGAGGAGATCGAACGACGTGGCGGTCGCTAGCGTTAACAACGGTCGCTCGAACGACGATTACGATGTGATCGTCGTCGGCGCCGGCCTGGCCGGGTTGTGCGCCGCGCGAGAACTGGTGAAACGCGGTCTACGCTGTGTCGTCCTCGAAGCGCGCGACCGCGTCGGTGGCCGAACACTTAGCCAACAACTCGGTCGCGATACAATCGACCTCGGCGGCCAGTGGATCGGGCCCAAGCAGCATCGGCTGGCGGCGCTCGCGGCCGAGTTGGGCGTCGAGCGCTTTCCGCAATACGACACCGGCACCAAGCTTCTTTCCTGGGCCGGCAAGCTACAGCGTTACGACGGCGACCTGCCGCGACTTTCGATCCTGGCGCAGCTCGAGCTGTTATGGGCCAGCAAGCGCCTCGAGAAATTCGGGCGCGAGATTCCGGCCGAACGCCCGTGGGATGCACCGCACGCCCGCGATTGGGACAGCATCACCCTGGAAACCTGGAAGCGGCGCAACATGCGTTCCGGCGGGGCACGGCTGTTTCTCGATATTGTCACGCGCGCGGTGTTCACGTCGGAGCCGCGCGATTTGTCGTTCTTGTATTTCCTGAACTATCTGCGCTCCGGCCAAGGGTTGGAAAGCCTGATCTCGATTCGCGGCGGCGCGCAGCAAGAACGCTTTGTCGGCGGGGCGCAGCAAATCTCGCAGAAGCTGGCCAAGGGCCTTGGCCAGCACGTGGTTCTGAGCGCGCCGGTCCGAGCGATCGAACAGAATGCCGGTGGCGTGGTGGTGCGCAGCGACGTCGGAAGCTTTACCGCGCAGCGGGTCATCGTGGCGGTGCCGCCGCTCTTGGCCGGGCGGATTCACTACGAGTCGCCGCTGCCGGCTGCGCGCGACCAGATCGCGGCCCGCATGCCGATGGGCTCGGTCATTAAGTACATCGCGACCTATGATCGTGCCTTCTGGCGCGAAGCGGGACTCTCGGGCGAGGCCTTTAGCGATACGGGCCCCACGGTCACCACGTTCGACGACTCGTCGCACGACGGCGCGCAGCCGGCACTCGTTACCTTCAGCGATGGCGAAGTGGCGCGCGTGTGGGGTGAGCGATCGCCCGACGAGCGGCGCACGGCGGTACTCGCCGAGCTAGCTCGTTTTTTTGGCCCGCAGGCGCTCCAGCCGTCCGGCTTCGCCGAGAAGAATTGGAACGACGATCCCTGGAGCCGCGGCTGCTACGTGGGCGTGACGGCGCCGGGAGCACTGACGAGCTTCGGCTATGCGCTGCGGCAGCCGTGCGGGCGGATTCACTGGTCAGGAACCGAAACCGCCGACGAGTGGCTGGGCTATCTCGACGGAGCGATTCAATCCGGCGAACGCGCTGCGGCGGAAGTTGCGCCGCTCGTGGCTTCTGGTCTGGCGTCGGCAGCCAGACGCTAGCGCGTCGGTGCATCTCGAGACGCGTTTGCGGTTAGGCAGCAGCGCGGCAACTCGCCATTTGTCCGTCCAGGCGCACGGCGCGGAGTAGCGGGCCGCGGTCACGGTAGAACTTCAGTTCGTTGGCGTCGGCGAACCACACCGCGCGAATATCGCCGCACCGGAAGGCGCGTCCGCAGTAGTGCCCTTCGCGCACCAGCACGCTCTTGGTGATCTGGGACTCATCGGTAATCGACTCGCCCAGCTCTCCCATGATCCGCACGACGAGGTGGTGGATCGGATCGAATGGAATGACGCCGTTCATCCGCAGTGGGCTCCTCAGGCAGAATCGCTCAGACCGCAAGACTTGCATCGGCGCACAAGCCGCCCCCTGGTTCGCGCAAGCTTGGCGTGCCAATCCTTTTCCCCATTTTCCCGATCTTGCCTACATGGATGGCGGGCGGGGACCTCGACGGGGCCTTGCTCGGCGGCATGTCGTCGGAAATCACGAGCGCTTACGGCCGGTCGGCTGAAAGTTGACATGTGTACACTAATCGGTAAAATCGCTTTTGAGGTTCAGGTCCGTTAGGAGGAAAGACATGGCTAGCGTCGATCGACGGTCTGAAGAATGCGATTACGTCGCCCGCGTCGACGGGATCGATCGCCTGCACCGACTTGGCGATGTGCTGCCTGAGGTGCTGGCCCAGTATGGCTTGTCCGTATCCACGGCGGGTCAGCGCGCTGCCGGCATCGTCATTGCCGAGAGTCCTGTGTACTGGGAATTAGAGGTCGCCTGTTGAGCGGTGGCTGCGCGGACGATGGTGGCTGCCGGATGATGACGTCACAGGTTAGTTATCGTAGCGCAGTAGGTCCGTTGCCGGTGGTAACGCGCGAGCGATCGCGACAGCGGTGCGGCCATGTATAGCGCAACAAAGCCGGCACTGGTAGCGATGCGCTGTCGGGATTTACCTAATCGGTAATGACTCCCAGACTTCGGACGAATGGCTCAATTCGCAGGCCGCACGATTCCGATTCCTCAATGTAAGCTCGCAATTCCCCCTGGAGCCAAGGAAGGACCCAGCTATGAGCCGTTTCATCCGCGTTCAGGATTTGACCCCCGCCGAAATCGAAGCTGCCATCAACGCCGCGGACTTCGACTTGGGTGTCGACGAAATGTTGGCCGTGCGCGAGTTCGTCGACGAGATCGGCGGCATTGCTAACGCCCGGCTCGCCATCGAGATGCTCACCAAGCTGGAAGACGCCGCCTAACAAACGCTGTGCGCTAAGGCACCGCGCATCCGATCAACCGATTTGCAGCTCCGGCCGGCGACGCCGCAAGCGAAACCGCCCGAACCATCCAAGACCGCTGCCGGTGAGTCCGATCCACTCCAACTTAGGCAGCGACTCGACGAGCGTGAGCACGGCGGTTCCGACGCGCGTGCCGCGCAGATCGATTTTTCTCAGGTTCGCAAAGGCCGCGAGCTTGAGCACGCCCTGGTTCGTGATTTTCGATCGCGACAGGTCCAGCCAGTGCAGCGTTTCCAGCATCGACCGCTGCGTCAGCAGGTAGTCGATGTCGGCGTCGTTGACTGTTGGTCCCGAAAGACGGATGCCAGCAATCGTATCCAGCACCTGGGCAAAGTCTTCGCCCACCTCGCGCTTCAGCCATTCGATGTGTTCGAGGGTGACCCGGGCGCCGTGCTCTTCGAGCTCGGCCACCACCTGCTGTTGCTGGATATAGCGCTCGATGCTGTCGGCCAGCCAGCGGCTGCGTCCGGAATGAAACTTGCTGTATTCCAGCGCGCGCTCGAAGTCGGTTTGTAGCGCGACGAAGTCCTCTTGATTACCCCCGGCGTCAGGGTGGGCATGCTTGACTTTGGCCAGGTACGCCTCTTTGACGTCCTGCTCCGAGCAAGGCAGCATGATCCCCAAGCGGATCAGAAAATCGGGCCGGTAGTCGCTGGCGACTTCCACGCCATGGCTCGAATCGCGGTGATGCATATGACTATTGTGAAGGCGTGGAGGGCGACGGTCAAACCGAGATCGGCATAATTGTTCCAGAGTGAGGCCCGAAAAGGCGGTGTATTCGCGCTAACAGTTCAATGACCAGCCCTCGGAACCGCATCCGTCTTGCTCGTTCGCCTCACGGCACCTGGACAGTCTGCTCTTGTATGCCAAGAGGCATATAATAGTGCGACACTGCCGCTGCGGGCGATTCACCCTACTTATGAGGAGTCGAAGCCATGAGCGAAACCACGCGTCCGCCTACGGTTTCTGCCGCCGATTGGGATGAACGATACCGCTCGGGCGAACTCCCGTGGGACACGCAGCGCCCCTCGCCCGAATTAATGCGCGTATTGGACGAGGGCTTCGTGGCGCCGGGGCGCGCTCTTGAGCTAGGATGCGGAACCGGTACGAACGCGATTTACCTGGCCGAACGCCGATTCCAGGTAACCGCGCTTGACTTGTCCGCCATTGCCATCGATCGGGCTCGTCAGCGCGCACAGGCTGCGGCCGTGCGCGTCGACTTTTTCGTAGACGACGTTGCCGCGGCGCCCATGGTTCCTCCCTTCGATTTCGTTTTTGACCGCGGTTGTTACCATTGCGTGCGCCGCGTGAATCTCGCCGGCTATATGGCCAGCGTCGAACGGCTGACACGGCCGGGCACGAAGTATCTGCTCCTGGCCGGCAATGCCAATGAGGACGGCGAAGGGCCGCCGCGCGTCCACGACCATGAAATTCGTGCCGAGCTTGGCATGCTCTTCGACATTCAATGGATTCGATCGTTCCGGTTCGAGGATCCCGAAGGCGCCGAACGGTATCTGGGCTGGAGCGTGGGGATGGTCCGCCGCGAAGCATAGGCGAGTTGTCGCGCTCGGACTCACGCAGGCGCCGCCGTTTCGCCGGCCAGCATGCGATGGATCGTGGCATCCACCGTACGAATGCTCAATCGCAGCCGACGGTTCAAGGCCCAGCGCGAGGCCAGTAACAAGGCTCCGTAGCTGGCGAAGAAGGGCCAGGTCGGCAAGAGCGGTGGATCGTGCGCGATCCAATGCGTGAATTGCGCCGACGGGCTGACCGCCGTCAGCTCAGGCCATTGCAAATTCACTCCGGCTAGATGGGGCCCGACAACGATCGTCAGGATCGTTAGCACGAAAAACATCGCCATCGCCGGTCCGAGTGACACGAGCCATTGGTAGAACACTCCCAGGCTCACCATCAGGAGGCACATGGCCGCGAGCTTGTCGGCTTGCGAGCTAACCAGCGTGGCAAGGCTTTCTGTAAGACCTAAACGCTGAGCGCCGGGCAGGATCACGAGAAACATAGCCGCGGCCAGTCCGAGCGCGCAGAACGCCGCGAGCGCAGCGACGTTTTCCGATCGCTCGCCCAATAGTAGATCGCGCGGAAGTGACTGCCTCCCCCGAAACCGCCAGACCCAGCTTCTGAGACATTCGCGGCCCGGCGTAATGGCCAGCATCATGAGCAGGGAGGCCGACACGTGAATCAAGCAGAAAACTGCCACGGTCGAGTCGAGCGTGTGCAGCATCGCGCGAGGATCACCGACGACACCCGCCGCCGCTACGTCGATCACCGCGAGAATTGCGTACGTCAGTGGTTTGCTGAGCGCCACATTCACCGGGCTGATCATCCGCCGAGCCAAGGAATGCAGCACAATGGCGCCGATCGCGATTTGCGTAATCGGCGTCAGGTACAGATACGGAATCTGATAGTCGAACAGGGGCAACCCATCGGCCGTCGGCGCGCCGCGCGCCAATCCCGCGATCCCGAATATCGGCGTCAACGCGCCCAGCGGGATTTGCGTGAGCGGATTGGTGGTTAAGAACGGGGCCGCGATCGTGATCTGCAGTCCGTAGATCGTGAACATGCCGATCGCGGCGTTGCGGATCATCCGGCCGGCTTGCTTCGTTTTGTCGGCCGAAGTGTCGTAGTTGTGAATCAATCCGATCGAGCCCATCAGGAAGGCGGTCGTGGCGAGCTGCACGATCAGAGGGACGAGAACGCCTGTCGTGACGGCTCCCATGCCCCAGCACCAGACGAGCAGAGGCAATCCGGCCAAGACCATCAGGTAAGCCTGGGCAGGTTCGCCGACGAGCTTGCCCAGCAGAATATCGCGCGGCGGCACGGCAGCGATGCGTTGAAAATCAAGCGTGCGATTGGTCACTTCAGCGTTCATCGAGTGATGCGTCGCCATCATCGCCCCCAGGCCCATTAACACCGTTTCGATCGAGAACAGGGCGACACAATAGATGCTGATCCAGGAATAATTCTGCTGATCGGCCAGGAAGTGGTGCAGAATTCCGCCCAAGGCCACCAGCCCCATGAAGTACGTGGCGGCAAGGAACGTGGGAGCGCCGCCGCGAAAACGAACGCGAAACGCGCTTACGACCAATGGGTCGTTCCAATAATCACAGCGCATGGGAGCTATACCTCAACTCGTCTTGTGCCGAGAGATACGCATGTAGATGTCTTCCAGATCGTCGCGTTCGATCCGAAAGGAGACGATAGGAATTCCTTGCTCGACAACCCGCCGGTGCAGCCCGGGCAATTCATCGCGCGTTGCGCCCCACCCACAGATCACCTGCCCGTCCGCTGCTTCGATTCCCTCGACGGCCGGCTCGTTTTCGAGCAGCGTCGCCAGTCGTACGGCCTGTCCGTCGGCGACTTCGATCACCAGGCGCATCCGCGACTCGAGCTGTCGCAGTATGTCGTCGACCCGGCCGCTGGCCAGCAACTGGCCTTGTTCGAAGATGCCGATCGACGTGCAGAAATCGGCCATCTCGGTCAGGATGTGACTCGAGATCAGCACCGTGCGCCCCATCTCGTGCAGCTTCTTGAGGATCTCGCGAAACTCGATGCGACCGGCGGGATCGAGGCCCGAGGCCGGCTCGTCCAACAGCAGCACCTGCGGCTGGTGCAAAAGCGTCTTTGCGAAACAGAGGCGCTGCCGCATGCCGCGCGACAAGGCCTTGATCTTGTCGTCGCGCCGCACCTCCAGGCTTACCAGTTCCAGCACGTCGGCGATGAGTTGTTTGCGCCGCGCGCGCTCGATGCGGTAGCAGCCCGCGAAATGATCGAGATACTCCCACACGAGCATGTCGTCGTACAGGCTGAAGAAGTCCGACATGTAGCCGATCAGCGGATGCACATCGAGCGGTCGCTCGAGCACGTCGATGCCGGCGATCGTTACCTGGCCATACGTCGGCTCGAGCAGCGTCGCCAGGATGCGAATCAGAGTCGTCTTGCCGGCACCGTTGGGGCCGATCAGCCCGTACACTTCGCCCGCGGGGATCGACAAGTTCAGGTTGGCAATGGCCACCTTGTTGTCGTACTGCTTGCGCAGATGACGGACTTCGATCATGAGTGGTCGCCCGCGGGAGTGCGTCTCGGATCGCCAGCTTTGACTGTAAGGGGCCGGCGGTCGCGGTGCAAAGCCGGAATGGCGTGAGACTTTCGACGCATGGTTCGCCGGCTTATCATGTGAAAACGAAGAATCAGCAGGGCGAGGATTCCATTTCGAGCGAGGATTTCATGAGCGCGTCGGCCCGCGTGATCGTCGTTGGTTTGCTTGCCGCTCTGGCGCTGGTAGCGGGTCGCGCAGGACGAGCGCCACACCACACCCATCCGCGCGCGGCGCGCCCTCACGATGGGAAATCGGCCGTCGCCCTGCCGGCGACGAGTGTCCTGCCGCAACTTGAGCTGGACGAGCTGCTAAAACCTGTTCCCCCGAAGGAGCCGGCCGAGGCGCTCAAGTCATTCGAGACTCTCCCGGGATTCCACATGGAGCTGGCCGCGCACGAGCCCGCGGTGGTCGACCCCGTGGCCGCGGCGTTCGACGAGCAAGGGCGCCTGTTCGTGGCCGAGATGCGCGACTATCCGTTCCGGCCCAAGGAAGGTGACAAGCCCACGGGCAAAGTGCGCTTGCTCACAGACACTGATGGCGACGGCGTGTACGACAAGAGCACGGTGTACGCCGATGAATTGCTATGGCCCACGGGCGTGGCCTGCTCGAACGGAGGCGTGTACGTCGCCGCGGCGCCGAATGTCTATTACTTCAAGGATACCGACGGCGACGGTGTGGCCGACGAGCGGCGCATCGTGTTTTCCGGCTTCGGCACGCAAAACGAACAAGGCTCGGTGAACTGCCTCACCTGGGCGCTCGACGGAAAGATTTACGCCAGCACGTCCAAAAACGGCGGCCAGATTCGCTCGGGCGGGGACGCGGAGTCCGATCCGGTGGGCATTAGTGGACGCGATTTCTGCTTCGATCCGCGCAACGAGAAGCTCGAACTGGTCAGCGGTGGCGGACAATTCGGCAATGCCTTCGACGATTGGGGCAATCGCTTTTTGTGCGATCAGGCCAATCCGTCGATGGAAGTGATGCTCCCCTATCGTTACCTGGCCCGCAATCCCTTGTTGGCTGTGCCCGATGCCGTAAATGACCTGACACCGGGCGCGGTGCGTATTTTCCGCATTAGTCCCTTGGAAGGATGGCGCATTGTCCGGTCAACGCGGCGGCTGGCGTTGGGCGAGCGTGGCGAAGACTCGACCGGCTTGAATCATCATGTGCTCGACGGCGTAGCAGGCCTGATGATTTATCGCGGCGATGCCTATCCGCCGGAGTTTCGCGGTAACTTAATCGTGGGCGATGGACAAACGAACCTTGTGCATCGCCGTCTGCTCGAACCGGACGGCGTGACATTCCGTTCGGTGCGCGCCGACAAGGATACCGAGTTTGTTCGCTCACGCGACATCTGGTTCCGGCCCGTCAATTCGTTGAACGGGCCTGACGGCTGTGCGTGGTTTACGGACATGGCGCGCGAGGTAATCGAATCGGTACACGTGCCGTGGGACGTCGTGAACCGGATCAATTTGCGCAGCCAGGGGCGAGGCCGTATTTATCGCGTGGTGCCGGATGGTTTTCAACGTCCGGCGCCGCCTCGATTGCACGAGGCAGGCAGCGCCGAGCTGGTGGCCACTCTTGAGCATCGCAACGGCTGGTGGCGCGACACGGCCCAGCGTCTGCTACGGGAGCGCGCCGATCCGACGGCGGTTGAGCCGCTGCACAAGCTACTGAGCGAGTCATCGTTCGATCTGGCTCGATTGCACGCGCTTTACACGCTCGACCAATTGAAGTCGCTAGCTGACGCAGATCTGCTGCACGCTCTGGCCGATGAATCGTCTGGCGTGCGGGAGCACGCCGTGCGACTCGCCGAACGGCGCTTGTCGACCTCGCCGGAGCTGCTTTCGCGCGTGGCGCAGTTGGCGGCCGACGAATCGCCGCGCGTCCGCTTTCAGGTTGCATTCTCCCTCGGAGAGGTGAGTGGAAACGAGGATGGGCGGCGGCAAGCGATCAGTGGTCTGGCGACGATCTCCCGGCGCGACGGTGCCGATCGCTGGGTGCGCACGGCAATTCTCAGCTCCAGCCGTACCTGGGCCGAGCAACTGCTCGGCGAGTTGACCCAGTCGAGCGGTGAAGTTGCGGATGCGACGTTGCTGCGGCAGTTGGCGTTTTTCGTTGGACGGGATGACGATCACGATGCGGCGACTCGCCATTTGCTGGATGCGGTGGCCGCTTCCGCTGCGGCCGCGAATCTGGCCACGGTGCGGCCGATTCTATTGGGGCTGGGCGATGGGCTTCGCGGCGCCAAGACGTCGCTACAGCAACTGCGCCCGTCCCTCTCGCCGCCGGCGTCGGCGCTCATCGACCGTGTGATTGCCGATGCAACGCGCACCGCCAGCGATGAACAAGCCCCGCCGGCGGTGCGCGTGCAGGCGATTCAGGCGTTGGCGTGTGGCCCGTGGGACCAGACGCTGCCGGCGCTCGCGCCGCTTTTGGTCCGGCATCAGGCCGACGGCGTCGAACGGGCCGCGGTGCAGACGCTCGGGACGTTCGACAGCCCTGAGGTCGCCACCGCTCTCATCGCGCCGTGGCGGCAGTACACGCCACCGGTGCGCAGCGTGGTCGTGCAAGCGATCTTCGCGCATCCGAGTTGGATGGGCGAGCTATTGACGGCGATCGAAAAAGGCGATGTCGCCGCCAATCAGCTGACGCGGGTGGAGCGCAACATGCTGTTGGCGCTGCGCGACAAGGAATTACAGAAACGCGCCGAGAAACTTTTCGAGTCGGACAATAGTCCTCGCCAGGAAGTCTACGATCGCTACCGGCCCACCTTGCAAATGGCTGGCACCGTGGCGGCAGGCGAGAAGGTTTATCAGCGTGAGTGCATGGCCTGCCACCAGGTGGGCAAACAAGGGCAAGCCGTCGGGCCTAATCTGGCCATGACCAAGCATCGCACGCCCGAGGAGCTGTTGATGCACATTCTCGATCCGAATCGCGAGGTGCAGCCGGCGTACATCCAATATTCGATTATCGATCGCGATGGCGGCATCTATTCCGGATTGATCGCGGCCGAGACGGCCAGCAGCATTACGCTGCGACGTGATAAGAATGTTGAAAAGACGATCCTCAAAAACGAGATCGAAGAAATCTCGAGCAGCGAGAAATCGCTCATGCCCGAGGGTTTTGAGAAGACGATCGCTCTGCAAGAGATGGCCGACCTGCTGACCTTCTTGAAAGAGATGCATTACGACATCGGCACGCAACCCGGCCGGCGCGAAGGAGGCGAGTAGTCGCGCCTGCGGCCACTGGTGCATTTGCCTTGTCGCAGGCGTTGTGAAACTCCTCTCCCTCGCAGGGAGAGGGCAGGGTGAGGGTAGCAGTTCAGAATAATGGGGCGTAGGTGCATCCGGACATGCCATGCTTTTCGCCGCAGGCGATAAGCATGGCTTCAGCGAAAATCGCGCGACCGCGAGCTCATCTGCCCTGAGATCTCGCGCACGTCGAGCAGGCGATTCACCAGGATGTGGATCACTTCGCCTTGCCGCTCCAGCTTTCCTTGTGCAAGCAGCGCCACGGCGTTTTTTGCCGCTGGGCGAAAACGTTGCCAGACGTCGGGGCGAATCACCAGGTTGGCAACGCCCGTTTCGTCTTCCAGGGTGACGAACGTGATGCCGCTGGCCGTGCCGGGCCGTTGCCGAACGAGGACCAGCCCGGCCACGCGTACTTGCCGCCCCGGCCGCGCAGTGGGCAGTTCGTTGGCGCGCAATACGCCGAGCGTCGCCAGCTTGTCGCGAAAGAACGACATCGGATGCGCTCGCAGCGACAAGCCCGCAGTCTGATAGTCGGCCAGTACTTCTTCGTACGTCGTGAGTGCCGGCAGTGGAACGGCCGGTTCTTGCGAGGCGGGATCGGGCAAAGGATCGAAGAGCGGCATCTCGCGCGCCTGCTCGCCGGCCGCCAGCGCCTGCCATAATCCTGCGCGCCGATCTAACTCCAGCGATCGCACTGCGTCGGCTTTGACCAAGCGCACCAGGAGGGGACGCCCCAAGCGCGCCCGTCGCGCCAGGTCGTCGAGCGAACGAAACGGTCCGTCGCGCCGCGCCGTGGCGATCCTTTCCACAACTCCCTCGGGCATACCGGACAGTAGGCGCAGGCCGAGACGCAAGGCGAAGTTGCCTTTTCCGGCGGTGCCATCGCTTATTGCGCCGGCACGCTCGCCCCTCACCCTGCCCTCTCCCCGCAGGGGAGAGGGGTTTCGTGGAACGCCGCTAGAGTGATTTTCTGCCCGCACCACCTCGCGCTCTGGGCATTCCTCCAGCGTGCAATTCCATTCGCTCAGATTCACGTCCGCCGGCAGAACGGTTACACCATGCTCGCGCGCGTCGCGTACGAGCTGAGCCGGCGCGTAAAAACCCATGGGCTGGCTATTGACCAGCGCCGCGGCGAACGCGGCTGGGTAGTAGTACTTCAACCATGACGAGACGTACACCAGCAGCGCGAAGCTGGCCGAATGCGATTCGGGAAAACCGTATTCGCCGAATCCGCTGATCTGGTGGAATACGCTTTCGGCAAATTCCAGCGACAGTCCGCGCGAGAGCATGCCCGAGATTAACCGTTGACGGAATTTCTCGATGACGCCGGTCTTGCGCCAGGCTCCCATGGCGCGGCGCAGCTGATCGGCCTCGCCTGGCGTGAAGCCGGCCGCAACCACGGCCAGCCGCATCGCCTGCTCTTGAAAGATCGGCACGCCCATCGTTTTGGCGAGCACCTGGCGAATTTCTTCGTTGGGGAAATCAACGGGCTCCAGGCCCGCACGGCGCCGCAAGTAAGGATGCACCATGTTGCCCTGGATCGGACCGGGGCGCACGATCGCTACTTCGATCACCAGATCGTAGAACTCGCGTGGGCGCAGCCGTGGCAGCATGCTCATCTGCGCGCGGCTTTCGATCTGAAACACGCCCATCGTGTCGGCGCGGCAGATCATCTCATACACAGCCTCGTCAGCCTGGGGGATGTTGGCCAGTGTCAGTTGCGGGCCGTAATGCTGCTCGACCAGGTCGAAACATTTGTGAATGGCCGTCAGCATGCCCAGCGCCAGGCAGTCGACTTTCAAGATGCCCAGCTCGTCCAGGTCGTCCTTGTCCCATTGAATGACGGTGCGTCCGGGCATGGCGGCGTTTTCGATCGGCACCATTTCGCACAAAGGCCCGCGCGTCATCACCATGCCGCCGACGTGTTGGGACAAGTGGCGAGGAAAGCCGACCAGTTCTTCAACCAGCGTGGCCAGTTGCTGTCCGAGCGCGCTCGCCGGATCGATGCCTGCTTCCGGCAATCCGGTGCGCCAGCGATCTTCGTACCCACGGCCATCAATAGTTTTGGCTAGCGCATCGACCCGGTCGAGCGACAGCCCGAGCGCCTTTCCCACGTCGCGCACGGCCGAGCGCAGCCGATAGGTGATCACCTCAGCGGTCATACCGGCCCGATCGCGACCGTATTTGTCGTACACGTATTGCAGGACTTCTTCGCGCCGCTCGTGCTCGAAATCGATATCGATGTCCGGCGCTTCGTTGCGCTCGGCGCTGACGAAGCGTTCGAATAGCACGTCGATTTGCTCGGGATCGACCGAGGTCACACCCAGGCAATAGCAAACGGCGGAATTAGCCGCCGAGCCGCGTCCCTGGCAGAGGATGTTGCGGCTGCGCGCGTAACGGACCAGGTCCCACACGGTGAGAAAATAGGCCTCGTAGTGCAATTGCTCGATTAAATGCAGCTCGTGTTCGACCAGCTCGCGCACTTTCGGCGGAATCCCCTGCGGATAGCGCTCGCGGACTCCGCGCCAGGTCAATTGCGTTAGATGCGCCTGCGCCGTGACACCCGGCGGGCAAAGCTCTTCGGGATATTCGTAACGCAATTCTTCCAGCGAAAACGTGCAGCGATCGGCGATTTCGGCCGCGCGCGCGATCGCCTGGGGATAATCGACGAATAACTCCGCCATTTCCGCCGGCGATTTCAAGTGCCGCTCGGCGTTGGCAAAGCCGCGCGGGCCGGCCTCGGCCACGGTCACTCCTTGCCGCGTTGCTGCCAGAACATCGGCCAAAACGCGCCGCTCGGGCACGTGGTAATGCACGTCGTTGGCTGCCACCAGCGGTAACCTCGCCCGAGCGGCGAGCGCTACTATTTCAGCCAGCGATTGAGAATCGTCCGGTCCGCGATGCAACTCAGCCAACGCGTAAGCCCGATCGCCGAAGACTTCGCGATAGCGGGTCAGGGAATCAGCGACCGGTATCTCCGCGTTTTTCTCTCTCAGAGAAGTGTGAAGAGAAGGCGAAGTGGCCATCTCAGCCCGCATCGGCAGCACTGCGTTATGCTCGCCGACCGGTTTCTTGCTGGAAAACGCAGTCGCGGGAGATGGTCGCAAGCAAACAAGCGCAAGCAGGCCGTCGGCATGCTCGGCCAGATCCGTTAGGCGTAGTTCGCACTCTCCTTTCGGCGCGCGCCGCCGGCCCAGGGTGAGCATGCGCGATAGGTTCGCATAGCCCAAACGATCGATGGCCAGGAGCACCACCGGGAGCGCGTCGAGAGGATGAATTTCGGCGCCGATGAGCAGCTTCAGGTCCACGGCCTTGGCCGCGGCATGAGCCCGCACCACGCCGGCCAGGCTTTCGCGATCGGTAACGGCCAGCGCCGCATACCCCAGCTCGGCGGCCCGGGCTACGAGTTCGTCAGGGTGGGACGCGCCGGTGAGAAATGAAAAGTTTGTCTTCGCATGCAGCTCGGCATAACGCACCGCCGGCGGCGCGCCATTCGCGTGCGCGACAAGTCGGATTTCACGTTTTGCCGGAGGAGGATCGGGCATGCTGCACGTTTCATGAAAAATATTTCACCACGGAGACACGGAGACACAGAGAAGAAATGGAAAGTCGGAATGCAGAGTGAGGAATGGAAAAATTGTGCGTCTTCCTATTCATTATTTGCATTTATCGTTTCCCCTTTTCTGTGTCTCTCTGTCTCTGTGGTGAATGTTCCTATAGGACACGTCGCCGGATGCCGTCTTTGAGAACAGGCACGTTGAAATTGATCAGCAAACCAACCGGCTTGGTGCTGAGCTTTAGGTATGTCAGCAGTTGCGCTTCGTGGATGGGTAGTAAGGCTTCGACACATTTCAACTCGAGAACGACCGCATCGGCGACGACGATGTCTAACCGATAGCCGCAGTCGAGTGCCGCATCCTTGTACTGTACGAGTAGAGGAACCTGTCGTTTTAGAGCGATGTGGCGCAGCGACAGCTCGTGGCATAGGCATTCTTCATAAGCCGATTCCAACAAACCTGGCCCTAGGATCTTATGCACTTCAATAGCAGCCCCAATGATTTCGGTAGTGATCTGTTCGTGTTTCAACATGACAACCCTCACACTCTTCGGTCTTTTGTCTTCTCCGTGCCTCCGTGTCTCCGTGGTGAAATACGTTTTTCTCGTTAGTCGAAGTCTCCGTGCCAGAACCATTGGCCGTCGCTGCGACGGCGGAAGAGCCAGTGGCGGTGGCCGTCGGTGGTTTCTACACGGTAGTAATCACGCCGCACGCCGCGGCCGCGCCACCAGCCGGTTTCGATCCGTTCCGGTCCCCAACTGCGCGCCACGTGGCGGCGCTCATGCCCCAGCGTGAACCAGAGGAGTGGCCCATCCGGCACCACGGCGACCACGGTGAGCGGAATCGGAGCGGGGGCCAAACGCAGCGGCCGCTGCGACCATTTGAAGTGCCGCTCTTCGTGCACCTGCTCTTTGTTCTTGCCACGCGGCGAACGCCGGTCCGTATGTCGCCCGGCTCCGCGCCGCCCGGGCATGCGACGATCGAATCGTCGCGAGGGTTCATTTCCCACGAGCGGCTGGTAGCGGCAGGCCTCTTCCGGCTGCGGATCGCTCGACAATTGCGCATGCAAGACGCATTGCCGCCCCAAGCGGCTGCTCAGCCGATCGACGAGCATGGCCAGCGCGCGCGGATCATCGCGGCCGGCTGAGATCTCGAATAATTCTCCCTGATGGCATTCCAGTAGTTCGGTCTTCGTCACAGCGATGCGGATTCCCGCCACTGGCTCGGTCAAGCGCAGCCGATCGAGCTGCATGCGCAGCAACTCGAACAAATAGCGCGGCGCGGCGCTAGGGCGCATTAATCCCACCGAGATCGGCACGCGCATGCGCGTGTCTGCCCCTGCAACATTCTTCTGCCCTCTGCCCACTGCCTGCTGCCGACTACTTGCCAACAGCTCGCATTCCAGCCGTAAGACGCCGCGCTCCTCGCGTAAAAGCATGCCGGTCAATCGTTCCAATAATCGTTCGATGACCGCTTCGATCGCGCCGGCCTGCGCCACCGGCTGCTCAAACGGCCAGGTGGCTTCGAGCGCCGCGGAAATCGTTTCGGCGCGGATCACTTCCTCGGCTGCGCCGGTCAGTTGATCCCAGCGCCGCAAAAGTTCTGGACCGAAACGGGTCGCCAGCGAAGGACGCGGCAGCTTGTCTAATTGCCCGATTTGCACGAGTCCCAGGTCGGCAAGCAAGCGAACTTCTTCCGCCGACAAGCGCAGGGCCGCAGTCGGCAAGTCGGCCACGGCCGACAGAGACTCTCCCGGTGCGATGATCATGCCGGCGCGAGTCCCCGCCGCCTCGGCGTAATGGGCCGCAGCCCAGGCGGCGCCGAGAGTATCGGCCAGTGCCAGGCGGATTTGCCAGCCTTGCGCGCGCAGCTCGCGCGCCACGCGCTCGACAAGCGCCGGCTCGCCGCCAAACGATGGCCCCAGCCCGGTCACGTCCAAAAACAAACTTTCCGGATGTGCCGTCTCTTCCAGTCCCACGACGGGGCTGAAACGTTCGCACCAGGTGGCCAGGGCCACGAGCGCATTGCGCGAGGACAGAGAATCGTAACGCTGGTAACAGCAGGCAGCTGGCCGCGCCCGATCCGCGGCCACCGCCGTAGCTTCGGCCAGCGGCATGCCGGGCCGGATCGAGCGCGCTTGCGCAGCCGGCGAGCAATAAGCAATGGCAAGCGCGCCGCGCGACGTCCTGTCGTAAAGCGCCACAGTCGCGCCACCGGCATCGCGCAAGACGTCACCAGGACGATTCTTACCCTCGGGCTGCGTGGCGCACCACTGCTGTAGCGGCCACTGCGGGAGCCAGACGCACAATACCCGTTTCATCATCGAGTTCCAGATCCCAAGTCCGTCCCCCTGCATTACCACGCAAGCGCAATAGCTCTACGCGCAATCGCCGTCCTGCCGTCGCAACCAAAGGCGTGACCAGAAAACGCGCCTCGGCCCAGGAAGGATCACCGCGGGCGGCGGCCGGTCGAATCAATAAGCCCAGGTTTCCTCCCGCCTCGGCCGCCAGCTGCAGACGACGTCCCAGTCGTGGCGGACACTTTTCTAAACGGCACCACACGGCGGCCACGCCCGGCGATCGCAACGATTGATCCAAAGCCCATTGCTCGTCGGCCGCGTTCTCGGGCCGGACCACGATCAGCCGTGCCAGATCGAGCCCGGCGCGCGCGGCGGCCGGAGGGTAAAAGCTTTTTGTGCGATCGATGACCACGACCGGCCCGCCATCGCGACACGCCTCGCGCGCCGCCGACAGCGCCAGGCTGCCGGCGCCGCTACCGACCCCCGGCGACAACCACTCGACGAGTGCCCCCCGACTCAATCCACCCCGCGGCAGCGAGCGGTCCATCTCGGCACAGCCGGTCGAAACCGATGCCCCCGTCCCGCGCCGGGCCCGAGAGAACCGCTCCAGGCTCTCCTGCAACTGGGCCACAATCTGTCGGCGGGGGGGCGATAAGTTCTTGTCTTTCATCGCATTACTCGTGCTAGCGATACTGTACATTTGTATCGTATTTTGTCAAGGTGAATTTCTCCTGAGGAGGCCCAAAAAGAAGCGCGCCGAAAGGGGATCGCGGCCAGCAAATCCGCCGGCAGAAAGCCGTTAGAATCGCCGAGCGGGCGCGCGGAAAAACGCTGCCTACAGGAGCGCAATCATGCCCTAAAGGCTCTGCATCACTCGGGCAGCGCGAGTGGCGTCCATTCGATATCGCAGCGCGTGTGCAGCCGCGAAGCAAGCGCCGCGCAGTGCGGCTGCCCATCGACGAGCGAAGCCGCGACCTCCCACAGAGGCAAGCCGGCCACTTCGTAGCACAAGGCCGGGTCATTGGCACTGTCGACGACCACCGACGGGGCATGGCCGGCAATCCTCGTTACCCCTTCGGCGAGTGCCGCGACATCTTCCGGCCGATTGGTCAGCACGAGAAGCCGGCGATTGCCGCCGCACATGGCCAGCTCTGGCATGGCCTCGGCCAGGCAGGATCGCAAGAGCTCGTCCTCCGAACCCGGCGATTCATTCTCCTCAAGCGCTCCACGTGCCACGGTGGCTGAACGTACGGCCGACAACACCGCCGCGCGGGAACGTGTTCGTAACGCGGCTATGAGCTGCTCGCGAAAATCCTTGCCGCCGGCGAGCGCGGCGGACAATCCGCCCCGTGGAGCGATCAGTTCGCGCTCGAATTCCTCGTCCAACTGGGCGACGATTTCTGGCAGGCGCTGCTGGGCAATCTCTCGCAACGCCGCATCAACCGCCGCCGCCCCGGACGCGTGTGCCTCGCGACGCCTCGCATCATCATGCGCAAACAGTGTGGCCAGCCGCGACAATTCGCGGCGCGTCTCGGACAATTGCTCGGCGATCGTCGACAATTCCCAAGTCAACATCTGCGCGTATTTGACCGCCGAGGCGAATACCGTATCCATGAATTTCAGACTGGCGTAATGCAGCAGGCGCGACTGTTGCTCGGCCGGCGAGGCTTGGGCGCTGCCCCGCGCGGGCCACAGCCGCGATCGCGACTTGCCACCGATCACCGCCCCGGCTGCCGAGCGCAACTCGTCGCCTGTCTTGGCGCGTACTTTTTGCGCCGTGTCTCGAAGCTCGCGCACGTGCCGCGAGATTTCTTCCATCGCGCGGGCAGCTCCGGCCAGCCGCACGCGATGATTGTTCGTCAACTCGACGACCCACGCTCGCAGCGCCGCCCCGTGCTGCCGGCTTGTTTCGCGCATGTGCGTTTCGAGCGCGGTAACCAGTACGGTTGGGTCGGCTCCTGAAGCGGGAAGGCCCAGAACACGGTCGAGCGCCGCCAGTTGCGGATGCATTTCGTCATCGAAGCCGCCCGTCGCCGGCGATTTCAACGGGACTGCAGCTGCTTGAGTTGTTAATTCCTGCAGGAACGCGTCGACGTCGCCGCCAAGGCCTGAGGCGGCTGCTTGTTCGAGCTGTTCGGTGACATGATCGAGCGACAAGCCCAAAAGCGCGATGCGCTCACTTGTCAGCCGGTCGGTTTCGGCACTGGATGAGGTACCGATCGCCGGGTGTGCGGAATGCCCGGACGCCGCAGCCTGCCTGTCACGGCCGTCCGGTGCAGTGCCGCACCACAGAGCAAGGAGCGCACCGCATGCGTCGTCGGCGGCTGTGGCCACGACTTCATCTCCCGCCCCCAGGCGGCAGACTCCAAAAGTGCGGAGCGCCGGTTCTGCCGCTCGCCCGTCGGCCGCAGGATCCGACGACTCGCGGCGCGCGGCGTCCAGCCATGAACCTGCCACGGCCGTGGAGCTGAGAAACAGATAATCGGCCACCGAGCGAGCAACGCCTGGCAGGTCGTGCTCTCCCAACTCGTCGCCGAGATTGACCAAGTACATGCCCGGCAGGCGCGCGTCGCTAGGGCTGCTCGGCGGCAGCCCTAGCGATGGTTCGCCAGGGTAGCCGTGCTCGCAAAAGTGCGCGAGCTCGCTAAGCACGCCAAAGGTGTTAGCCACGGCCAGCTCGTGGGCCGACGCATTGCGTCTCGACCAGTGCAATAGCAGCACGCTCAGGCAATCGTCCGGCAGGCCACGATCGCGCAGCAGTCGGCGGAGCAGGTAAGCGACGTCGAGCGCCATGCCACCGCCGGTGCCGCCGCAGATCGACGCGACGAGCATGAGGCGCGGAGCGTTGTTGCCGGCAGGCAAGCCAGTCTGCCCGGCGCTAGCCTCGATCGCTGCCGCCGCAGTGATGGCGTCGAGTGCCGCAGTCAACTGCTCGACCAGTGGCTCGGCATGGTCCACCATGGCGAGCCGGCCCAGCGGCCGTAACCCTTCGGTCTCGAGCGAACGGGGAATGTTGTACAGCCAGCGGCGGCTCATCCACGCTAAAAACTTGGTCGAGCCGTGCCGATAATCTTCCGGCTTGCGCAGCGGCATCGCCAGAAACTCGCCGACACTTCGTGTCCGCTCGGGCGCGGCATCGGCGGCGACGTCGCTCGGATCGGTATCGAAGGCCAGCATTTTCAATGCCGGCAGCTTTTGCAAATCACCGAAGCGATCCGCCAACCGGCGTTCGAGTTGATTCACGACGAGCCGCGCGGTCCCTCCCACTCCCACCATCAAGAGCGGCCGAAAGGCAGCCTCGAGCGACGCATTAAGCGGAGGCAAGTCGTGGACGACCGGCTTGGCCCGTGGACGGCGATGCGGCGCGGCGACGCCGGACTCTTTGGCGGGAGCCGGCGCCAGCGGCTTTTCCAACGACTTCGCGGCGTGGCCATTCAAGGCCGTGGCGGCCCCGGAGTCGATCAATTCTTCCGGGACGCCTTTGTCCGAGGCGCTGACGCAGGTCGCCGAAGTTACCTCCTCGGAGGAAGGTATTTCTTGGCGCGCCGTTCCACCGTCGAGCATTTGCGTCGAGGTCTCGGGCAACGGGCCCACTGGGGCGGCCGGGCGCGCTTGATGGGTGTCGCCGATGGCCAGCGGCGTCGTCTCGCCGCCGACGGTTCCGGCCGGCTTGGCTTCGGCAGGAGATCGGCCCGCCGTTGTCAATGCGTCGACCATGGCCCGGGCCGTGCCGAAGCGCGCGGCCGGGTCTTTGGAAAGGGCGCGATCGATAATGGGCTTGTCGTCGGGCGGCAGCGCGGTCAGACGCGGTCGGCTTTGCAGATGCTGCGCTGCCAGTTGGGCCGTGGTCTTGCCCGGGAACGGCAGCGTGTCGGTGAGCATCTCCTGGTAGACGATCGCCAGGCTGTATTGATCGCTGCACTGGCTGGGGCGATCGTCGAACACCTCAGGCGAAGCGTAAATCGGCGTCAGGCCACCCATCATCGAAGCCCGGGTATCGTCGATGTCTTTGACGAGCCCGAAATCCGCGACCTTGACGTGACCCGCAACCAGCAGCAGATTCTCGGGCTTAACGTCGAGATGCTGCAGCGAATACTTGTCGCGCATGTAGTCGAGCGCATCGGCGGCGTCGCGCAAATAGCCCAGTAACTCGTCGCGGGGAATGCCGACCATGCCGGCGGCCTTGCACTGGTCGTGCCGGTCCTTGAGGCTCATGTCGGCCAGCTCGGTAACGATGACCAACTGGCCGTCGACGACTTCGATGCGTTCGAGCGAGAGCAGGAAGGGATGCCGCACGAGCTTGACGCGCGACAGGGCTTTCAGCTCGCGCCGCGCGCGTTCGTCGTCGAGATATCCATAGACGAACTTGATGGCCTTGGTGAGGCCGCCGGGCGCCGTGGCCTTCCACACTTCGCCGTAGCCGCCGGCGCCGATACGTTCGGTTACTTCGTAGCCGAGTATCGGTTCGCGGGTGCGAGTCGCTGACGTTGCCACGGTTCACCTGCGTAACGACGCTTCCAAGGTGTGCTCGACAGAACGATCTGCCACGCTCGCGGCCTGGCCGGGTTTGCCGAACAGGTTACCTTCGCCGTACGCGATGCCCAGATCGTGGCAGGTGCGCGATTCTTCCTCGGTCTGCAAGCCGGTGGCGATGGCCATGCTGCCCAGGTCGTGGCACGCACGTACGATCGATTGAATTTGCCGCTGCCGTTCGGGTTGGCGATGAATGCCGGTTGTCAACGACGAAGCGAGCACGAGGAAATCGGGGGGCACGCTTTTCTTTTCCGAGACTTGCGCGTGCGTCCCTGCGAAGCCCTGGTACGCCGTGCGGATGCCTAGTTCGCGCAGCCCCAGCCGTAACGTCTGAAAATAAGGGATGTCGCAGACCACGGTCTCGGGGATCGAAATGACCAGACGGTGACCTGCGGGCAGGAGCCTGGTGAGCAAGGTTAACGAGTCGAATAAGGCATCGCTGCCAATTTCGGCCGCTTCTACCGGCAAGAACAGGTTGTCGCCCAGGCCGTGCCGGGTCGATTCTTCGACGGCGATCAGCCGCGCCAGTTGGTACAAATGTCCGGCCACGCGCGGCGCCGAGGCCAGCACCAATTGTTCACAGGGGATCGCCGGCTGCTCGGTGGAAGAACGGAGCGCCTCATGGCCGAAGATGCGATGCGATCCCAGATCAATCACTGGCCGGAAATGAACATCGACGCTTCGTTGCGTCAGTGACTGCTGCAAGCGGCGGATCGCGCGAACCAGGTCGCGGCCTTGGGCCGCGTCGCTGGTCGTGTTACCAACCTCGGCCACTTCCGTGGCCATGGAATACGACCGGCCGGAGCGCTCGGCGTAAAAGGTGAATTCGACGCCGGCGATGACCAGGATGTCTCCGTCGGCGAGTTCGGCGTCTTGAATCCTTTGGCCGTTCAGCAGCGTGCCATTGGTGCTGTGCAGGTCGCGAACGCGATACGTTTTTCCTTCGCGCAGGATGACGGCGTGCTCGCGCGAAACGCGGCTGTCGTCAATTTGCAAATCGGCTGATTCGACACGCCCGATCGAGAAGGGGAAGGAGTGCAGGGGATGCTGCAGCGCATCGGCCCCCTCGCGTAGCCGTTCCAGCCAGGGGACTCCGACGACGCGCTTTTCCATTAATTGCGTTTGCATGTTCGGTGCGTCCGAATGCCGAGTTCGCTCTGTCGTGTCTTGGTTTGAAGTGCTTAATGAAATCCGCTGGCGCGCGCCACGCAGGCTGCGCGAAGCGTCATGGTCGGGAAGCTCTATGCTGAAAAGCCGCGATATGTCGAAAGGGAACCCGCAGACTTGCCTTTCAACTCTAGCATTAAGGGCTCGTGCAAGCGTCCGCGCGGCGACGCACTTTTTGCAGATTCCGGACGTTTCACCAGACTGCCCGTCTGTCGGGTGAAGGCGGGTAGAACGACGCGTATGCCTACGTGGCGCTATCATGCTGAAGCAATTGTGCGTTTCGCGCGTGGCCCAGGCCGCTACGGCCGCTGCCATCGTTGCGGCCGTACCCAAGTCGCGCCGCGCGCCAAATCGATCAGGGGCCGCGATCCGCCTTTACCGGCCGGCACGAGATAGAGTTGCGATACCCGAGACTCTTTCTAGGAATTGCTAGCCGTCACTGCCGGTGCACGGCCAGCACCCACATCCATGACATGGCCAGCCATGACACCGAAACCACTGAAGGTCCTGCTCGTCGCACCCGACAAATCGTTGCTCGGATCGCTGTCAAAACTATTCGATTTGTTGGGGCTTTCGGCGCTCCAGGTGACCGACCCCCGCCAGGCCGCGGCGGCCGCGGCGAGTGAACGACCAGATATTCTGATTCTTGATGCCGATCTATTGGATCAAGGTGGTCGCGAGCTTTGTCGTGCCGTGTGCGGCGGTGGGCTGCGCAGCCACGTGTTTACGCTGCTCTTGGTGCCCGACGGCGCGCCTTTGGAAGATATGATCGAGGCGCTAAAGCTCGGCGTTGACGATTTTCTGGCCAAGCCGGTGGTCTTCGGCGAATTGTTGTCACGGCTGCGGGCTGCCGCGCGGGGGTTGGAGTACGAGCGCCGTGTGCAGGTTTATTTCGGCACCGACGCGCTCTTGGGGCTGCCGAACGAAAACGCTTTCCGTCACGCGCTGTCGGCCGCGCTCGCCAGGCCCGATCGGGGCGGGCCGGTCGCGTGCGTGGCCTTCGACTTGGATTTTTTCAATCGCCTGAATTACACGTACGGGCATCCGCAGGCTGACGAGGCGTTGCGTGGCGTCGCGCGGCTGCTGACGAAAACGTGCCGGCCAAACGAACTGGCTGCCGCGCGCGGCGATGATCAGTTTTGCGTGCTGCTGCCGAATCGGAATGAAGCGGACGCCGGACATTGGGCGGAGCAGTTTCGCGCGGCGCTCGAAGAAACGCAATTTTCGCTCGGCACGGCCGTGGAAACGATCACGGCCAGCTTCGGCGTTGCAACGGGCGAACCGGGCGACTGCCAGGCGGATACTCTACTGGCCAGCGCGACCGAGGCGCTTGGTGCCGCCAAGCGCGCCGGGCGGAACTGCGTCGTACTGCGCAGCTCCCTGGATGATGAGGCGAACGCCTGGACCAACCTCGGGGCACCGGGCAAGTTGTTCGATCGCACCGTGGCGCGCGACGTCATGGTTCCCCTGTCGATCACGCTGAAGCCACACGATTCGCTCGAGCACGCGGCAGCAATCTTCGAGCGGACGGCACAACCGGCGCTGCCGGTCGTCGACGACGAGGGAAACCTGGCCGGCCTGCTGTTTGTCGAGGAACTGCAGTCGCGAAACAGCGACGGTCACCACACGAAGCAACTCGTACGAAACGTAATGGATGCCGATCCCGTCCGTTTCGCCGAGCAGACCACCTTTGCCGAGCTGGTCAGCTTCTTCAGCCAGGACGCCCGCGGGCTGGCGCTTATTACGGACGGAACCCGGCCGATCGGAGTCGTTACGCGCAACGAACTGGCGTCACTCTCCGAACCATTGACGGTCGCGAGTTTTGCCACGAGTGACGACAATGCGTCGACGAGCGATTACTTGATCGTGCCGTCGACGTCGGATGGCTCGTAATCACCAGGTAGAAAAAACGCGGCCGCCGGCTGCCACGCGTCGTGGTCGGCCGGCGGCCATCGCGCTTCTGGGTCGCGTTGATCGATCGAAGCGACTAGCAGCTGCCGCAGGCGACCTGGATCAGCTCGAGGTCCGAAATCTGGCTGTTGCCCTTGCGCGAGCAGACCATCGTGGCGTACTCTTCGTACTGCTTGGCGTTGAACTTGAAGTTGAGCTTGTTGGCAATGCGCACGATCTCTTGAAGCGCTTGCTTCTTGTCCTGGTTCTTGAGCATCTCGATCTGGCTGCGGATCTGACCGTCCTCACGAACCTTCTTCAGGAACGCCTCGACCGGATTCATCTTGGTGACGGTGGTCATCGATCAGTCTCCTTGCGAATGAGGAGCGCGTGGTGGGATATCGTTTGCGCTCCGGATGGCTTCGTGGATAAACGCATCCACGTCACCAAAACGCTAGGTCGCCGTCAAACCGGAGCGCGGGTAGGAATGTGCCGAAGATGACGCGCACAACCGGCCACGGCGGCCCGCGCCGTAAGGGACTTAGCGAACGTTGCGCCCGCTGCCGTTCAAGAACGCAATCCCCCTGCGGCCGGGCATGACGGATCGACGCGAAAAAGGGACCCTGCCGACGAAGCGGCTACCCTCGTCCCCGCCTGGCAGCACAGCGAATTCCAGCCTGCGGAGGGGCAGTTTTCAATCAAGTCATTGCAGAACGCAAGTTCCGCACGTCGGGTCGAATCGCGCGCCGGCCCGCTGCCGCTTAACGTCCGCGACGCCTCGCGCCCCGTCGAACGGAATGATTCGCGTCGTCGGCACGGGCACCACGACCGACGGCACGATGAGCCGTGTTAACGCGCAGAACTGCCAGGATTTTACCGCGTGCGGTCTGGACAGGAAGGTATTGCACCACAGGAGACACGGAGGCACGGAGAAGAGGACGAGAATGATGAATGCAAAACGATGAAAGATGAATAGGCTCAAGCCCGCGATTCAAAACCTTGACATGCATCATCATTCTGCATTCTTACTTTTGCATTTTCTTCTCCGTGCCTCCGTGTCTCCGTGGTGGCATTTTTTCACGCTTGCCTGTCATGGAACACGCGGTGCACGTGGCTGGCGCAGCGGTTGTACCAGGAGTTTTCGCGGAAGGGGCGCAGGTGTACGCCGCAGGGAATTGGGCGCCCTCGATCGTCGTTCACGCCCGAGCCGTGACTGTCCACGAGCAAGGGCAAACCGCTCGCGGCGCGGCCGATCGGGCCGACCCACAGCACGACGTGCGTGATGGGCCCGTCCTCGCGGCCCCGGATGTAGAGCAAGTCGCCGGTGCGCAGCAGGTTCACGCGTTTGTCGTAGGCGGCAGGCAATTCGACGTGTTCGATGCGCACGGGGTGCCCTTTGACAAACCCATGATCCGCGCGCGACTGCTCGCCGACCGCGGAGGAAATCTTGATCCCAAAGCCTTGATTGAAGACAAAGCTCGTGAAATTGCTACAGTCGAAGCCTGGCCCATTGTGGCCGACACAGGTTTGTTTCCAGGGCCAATGGGCCGGCGGATTCCAATCGGGTATGTGATGGTGTTGATAGCCGTAACCGATGAATCGCTCGGCCGTGGCGATCACGCGCTCGCGCTTCCACTCGAGCGGCCGCGCGGACAGGCCTTCGAGCGGCGTATAGAGCCGCGGCTTCGGCCCCCACGCCCCCATGCGGCGGCGCACGTGCTCGGAATACCATTCGTCGTGCGGAGTTGCCGACTCGCGCTTGGGATCGCCGCGCTCCGAGTGCAGTAAATCGCCGATCAGTTCCTCAACTGGGCCGCTGTAGGCGATCGAGTAGTCCGCGAGCGACGCAGGCCGCGGCGATTCATCGTGTATTGGTTCATCAGCAAGCGCGCGCGAGGCGATGAGTTGGCTCGGCACCAGGCTGCCGAGCGCCATCAAACGCACAGCCTTTCGTCGGTTTAGCTGTATTGTCATCGTGGATGGCTTTTCGGTCATGTCTTTGAAGAGGGACTCACCACGGAGGCACTGAGACACGGAGAAGAAATGATGAATGCTGAATGATGGACTGTCGACGTCCAATGTTCCTCGTGCATCATGCTGCATTCTTACTTCTGCTTCTCTGTGTCTCCGTCCCTCCGTGGTGAAGTCTTGTTCACAAAAACGCTACTTCCGCACGTCGTAGCACAATAGCGCGTCCTGCTCGCGCAGGTAGAGCCGGCCACCGGTGACGACTGGATGCGGCCAACTCGGCTTTTCCACGTTCGGAATCTCGAACGTGCCGCGCAGGTGATACGCGTCGGGCGTGGCGTCGATCAGCGCCATGGTTCCGTTCTCGTAGCGAAAATATAGCTCGCCGTCGGCGTACACGACGGCCGCCGATCCACTGCCTGGCCCGCGCCCTCCGTTCCACACCACCTTGCCGGTGAGGAAGTCGACGCACACCGGAAAGCCGGCCTTGTGGCCGTGCCCGCCGTACAGGTAATCGCCGACGAGCACGAGGCCGCCATGATGGTTTTGGAGGGTCTTGGAATCGAGAAAATACACTTCCTGGGCGTCGACACCCTGTGCGGTGCGCACGAGCTTCAAGAGCACGCTGCCGGTCTGATAGCCGGTCGAGGCAAAGACGTAATCTCCTTTGACGATCGGTGTAGGAATATTGGCCGTCTTGTTGGCCACGCGTTCATAGGACCACAGAAACGCGCCGTCGGCGGCGCGCACGCTTACCAGTCCACGCCCCATCAATTGCACGTACTGCCGGACACCCGCCGCTTCAGAGACAACAATCGACGAATACCCAGCCCCCTCGCGCTTGCTGCCTTCGCTGGCCGGCAATTGCGAGCGCCAGATTTCCTGGCCCGTGAGCTTGTCGAGGGCCACGATCGCCGCGTCTTTGCCCCCCGGCGTGCAGATCAGCCGTTTCCCGTCCACCAGCGGCGACTCGCTGAAACCCCAATGCGACATCATCAACCCGCCGAAGTCGGTCTTGAAGTTTCTCTGCCATTGCGGCTGGCCCGTCTTGGCGTCGAGGCACAAGAGGTCACCGTGAGGGCCGATGGCGTACAGCAGACGGCCGTCGACGGTGGGCGTCGAGCGCGGCCCGGCATAACCGCCGCCTTGCCATGATTTGCCGATGCGCGTGCGCCACAGCTCGTGACCATCTTTTTCCGCGAGCGCGATCACATACTGATCGTCCTCGCGATCGCCCATCGTGTAGATGATGCTGCCGGCGATCGACACGCTGGAGTATCCTTCGCCCAGCCCGGTCGTTTTCCAGACGAGCGGCGGAGCTTTCCGTGACCAATCGTGCGAGAGGCCTGTTTCCAGGGACACACCATCGCGGTGCGGCCCACGCCATTGCGGCCAGTCGGCCTGAGCGCGTTTGGAGGTTACGTCGGCGGCCTGTGCGACAGGTCCGGCCGGAGCACTCGCGAATAACACCAGACAGCAACCAATACCGTGTAGCCGGGCTAGCATGTAGAATTCTCCCTAGACGGAATAGCACGCTGAGGAGGTAATAGTCACTGGTAGTGTCGGCGCGCCTTATTGGCCGGTCAAGCGCGCGATGTTTGCTGTCATGCGGTGTGTGTCGAGACATTTCGCCGCCCGGATCATTTGCCATTCTCTGGTGAGAGTGCCCATGATCATCCTGCTGGGTATCACTCAGCCTGGTGCCAGGCGCCGCTGGTGGCAGTTCGGCCTGGCGAGTCTCTTGCTCGCCGTGACATTGGCGGCCGTGGCAATCGCGATCGTGCGCAACGCGGCTATGTAGAAAGCGAAAGTTGTCTGGTCACCTATCGTCGTGAAAATCGACCATCAAATAACCCGCAATCGTCTGTTACGGGCTGCGATTACAGCAGCGCTACTTGTGGTGGCGATCTGTTTTTTCGGGCGCATTGCTGTGAACGGACGACCCGCCTTGATCGAGGGCGAGTTGATCGGAAAAGCGGAATCCGCCGTCGTCGCAGATTTTGGCAAGGCTGACGAGGATGTGGCCGGGTACGAGCCGTTGGGAGCCGAGCTCAGGCCGATGTCGGTGGGCCCGCACCGGACGTTGATTTATCGCCGCCTGAACGGCGGCACGCTTTACGTCTGGTTCGCCAAACGTAACGGCGACTGGCAATGCATTGACTCATGCTGGTTTGCGGACGGCGTGCGATTTTGAGCGGTAAGTTGCGGGAACTGCTCCAGCAAAGGGCTTAAAATCCCGCCTGGGCACCTTTGAATCCGCCCTGCGCAGAGATTGCATTCGCCAATCAGATTCGCTTATACTTAGCGTGCTATTCTTCGGGCCGTCCTTTGGCCTTCGGGGTCAATTCTTAAGGAGAGCGAGATGTTGCGCACGCCGTGCTGGGTGTTGGCGTTGTTTGCCCTCGGTGCATCGACCGCTTGGGGCGCGGAAGCTACGAAAGATTCGGCCGCCGCTGATAAAAGTGCCTCTCTGGCGATCGGCGCGCAGGCGCCCGACTTCACCTTCAAGGATCTGCGCTACGCTTCGCACTCGCTGAAGGATCTGGGCGAGAAGAAGGCCTACGTCGTCGTGTTCAGCTCGTTGGATTGCCCGGTGGCCAAGCGCTACATGCCGCGCATCGTCGAACTCGAAAAAGAGTATCGCAACAAGGACGTGCAGTTCGTCGTGATCAACGTCGCGCCGAACGACACGATGGTGGAAGTTGCCTATCAAGGCCTGCAGCTCGATGCGTCGTTCCCCTTCTGCAAGGATTTTGACGGCGTGGTCGCGCCGGCTCTGGGCGTCACGCGTACTCCGCAAGTGGTGGTGCTCGACGGTGAGCGCAAGTTGCGCTATCGCGGCCGTGTCGACAGCCAGTTCAGCGTCGCCGGGTTGAAGCCGAACACCGGTCGCGAAGATCTGAAGATGGCGATCGAGGACGTGCTGGCCGGTCGGCCGGTGGAAGTCGCCGAGACGACGGTCGAAGGTTGCCCAATTCCGGCGGCCAAGATTCCGATGCCGGACAAACCCGTACTCTATGGCGAACAAGTGGCGGCGCTATTGCAGAAGCATTGCGAAGAATGCCACCGCCCCGGCGCCGAGGGCCCGTTCTCCCTGGTGACTTATGAAGACGCGGTGAATCACGCCGACGTGATCGCCGAAGTCGTCAAGGAACGGCGCATGCCGCCCGAATACGCCAGCCATCAGCACGGCGATTTCGTGAACTTGCGAGGCATCCCGGCCGACGAGCGCTTGCTGATCGCCCAATGGGTGGCCGGTGGCTGCCAGCAGGGCGATTTGTCGAAGGCTCCGGCGCCCAAGAAGTGGCCCGACGGCAAATGGCAGATCGACGGACCGGACCTGGTGATCAAGATGCCGCAACGCGTCGAGATTCCCGCGACCGGATATATTCCCTACAAGTACGTGATCCTGAACCATCTCTTCAAGGAGGACACCTGGATCACGGGCTGCCAGATTCTGCCCGAGAACAAGGCCGCGCTGCACCATTGCAACATGGCCTACATTGACCCGATCAAGGGTAAGTACAGCGACGCACAGTTCATCACCGGCCAGGTGCCTGGCGGCATTCCGATGGTGCTGGACGAAGGCGTAGGCTTCAAGATTCCCAAGGGCTCGGTGCTGGTCTTGCAGATTCACTACGTGACGACGGGCGAAAAGACGACCGACCAATCAAGCGTCGGCTTCACGTTTGCCAAGGGAAAGATCAACAAGCAGTTGAAGCACTTCCGGGCGCACAACGGCACGTTCGCGATCCCTCCGGGTGACCCGGCCCACCTGGTCGAAGCGAAGCGCACCTTCGCCGAGGATTCGACGTTGGTCGGCTTCTTCAGCCACATGCACCTGCGCGGCAAGGACATGCTCTTTGATGCCAAGTATCCGGACGGCAGCAACGAGCGGTTGCTGGCCATCCCGAACTACGACTTCAATTGGCAGGTCTCGTACGTCTGGCGGCCGCACGCCAAGAAGTTCCCGAAGGGGACCGAGATCGACGTCACGGCGCATTTCGACAATTCGTCGTTCAATCCCTATAACCCTGACCCGACCACCACGGTGAAGGAAGGGGACCAGACGTACGAGGAAATGATGTACGGCTTTGTCTTCTACACCGAGGACAATGAGAACCTGGACCTGAACATCGACCCGAAGACGGGGCACGTGGTCAAGGAAGCCAAAGAGGCATCGAACAAGGCGGCCGCGGGTGGGCAAGCCGGCGGCCAGTAGCTGATTCGATTCCGTATCGCACGACGGCGGCGCTGGATGCGGGCCTCCAGCGTCGCCGTTTTTTTGCGCGCGATGGCCCGAAGATTTAGACCGTCCCGCCGTCTGCGGGTGTGCCACGGGCAGCCTGGTCTACCAGTGCTTGTGCGACGTTCGACAGTGGTGGACGAGCCACCAGTGGTACCCACGTTGCAACCCGCGCCTGAGATCCTGAGCGTCCTTACAGCGGCCCACCGACCGACACGCCCCAGCCGACGACGGGCCGCGGCCGGTAGTACCAGTAGGGTGGCGGCGGCGCCCAATACGGCCCGTAATAGGGATACGGATAATAGGCCGGCCCGACGTACGGCGGTGGCAGGGGGCCAACCGGCGCCGGGGCACCGGGCTGCGGCGCGGTCTGCAGCGCGCTGATCACGCGCGTCGAGACGCCGTTCTGCTGTAGCGTGATCAGGTCGCCCGACTGTAGCGGATGCGCGAGGCCGTTACTGCGAATGTGATTCACGATCAATTCGTCGTTGACTCCCGCCTTGGTCATGGCGATCACGTCGGGCAACGAGACATTGCCCGGCGGAACCTGGCGGCCGAGTGTGGCCGCGATCTGGGCGCGATTGCGGGCTTCGATGTCGTCGAGTCCGCTGCCGACGGCGGCTCCGGTCAAGGTGCCCACACCGGCGCCGACGAGCGCCCCGACGCCCGGGTGTCCGACAGCCGCACCGGTCAAAGCTCCTACGCCGGTTCCCACGCCGGCGCCGACCAAGGCGCCGCGATCGGTGTAGAAAGGAGAGTTGCAGCCGGCGGCAATTGCGGCGGCGGCACAGAAAGTGACAGGCCAGAGCGAGCGCGTCATGCAAAGGTCCCTCACGAATGCGTGGCGCAAGCCGGTCACAAGCGGCCGGTGGCCACGGCGGGAGGGGGATTATGAGAGCGTGCCCTGGCGCGGTCAAGGCGAGCGGCTGCTAGCGATGCTGCTGCCGGGTTTGTGGGGGTTCTTCTCGCCAGCGTGGCATGATGGGACGGCTATTGCAGCCAAAATCGACCACCACCTGCCCAAAAACAAACCCGCCGCGCCTGGTGAGGGGCGCGGCGGGTTGGCCGATTCGTTCGGCGGTGAAAGGACAAGAGGCTCGTTCAATTCTTCGCGCACTGTGCTCAGCAGGCCCGAAGGCGTGCATCCCGGCCGATAGCCGTGCGCTCCGCAGGAGGAGCGAGAGGATTCGGCGGTCAGAGAACAGAGAACGCGAGTAACAGTGCGAACGGTGGGACCAGCCCAGTGAGAAGCGAGAGACGCTAATCTCGCGCGACTCAGGCCAAGTGGCCCGGTGGATCTTGCATACTTGCCCTCCTATGGTGTGCTTCGGATTCGCCACACGCACGCCGTCGGCCGACGTCTTCTGTTTAGCAAATCGCGCTTCGCGGATTCAATGTTTCTTGGCGCGAGCGCAATAGAATTTCGCGCGATTTTTCGTCACGACGTTCGCATCGTACGAGTCGTCGCGATTGTGCGGTCCGAAAACGATGCGGCTTGGGCTTTCGTGCGATCGCGGCGCAAAAACATGCGGCAATCGCAGCGGGCGAGGCGCTGCAGGAAGCGGGGCGAGCCCGCCGGCTAAATGGGATATAGAGCGTTTCGTGGCGCGTTCGCCGCATGTTTTCCAACGGATGCGGCTTCACACCGCGACTTTGATCACGACCTTGCGCACGGTCGTCGCCTCGCCGGGACTGAGACAGGGCATGTGGCCATCTTGCGGCTGGAAGATCGTGAACATGCCGGCTCCGACGACGAAGAAATCGCCCTGGCCGTCGTAGATGGCGACATCCTTGTCGGCATCGTACTCTTGGCGCACCTTCAACCGATCGATGTTGGCGTAGCCCATTCGTTCGGCGCCGCTGGCGACGTGTTGCACGTCGATATATTGCCGGTGCGATTCCCAGAAGCCTTCGTTATCGGGGCGCGTGCGATATTCTTGCACCAGCGCAAAGATCTGGTCGCCGTCGATGTCGTGCCGGCCGAGCGCCAACTGCCCCAAGTCGGCCGTGTGCAAGTATTCAAAGGCCTTGGCGAGCCGCGGGTGAATCGCCGCGTACTGGGCCGAGTTTTCCAGCTTGTCGAACACCATCGGGCAAAGCCTCCCTGCTTGTCATTACCTCAAGAATCGCCAATACAACGCTCCGCTCGACCCGGGGGGCAGACAGCCGGCTAGTTCCAGCCATCGTTCTTGCGACCGCTGCGGCGTTTTTCCTGCGCGCTCAATCGGTCGGTGAGTTTGCTCACCCGTTCCTTGATGGCGATCCGCGTCAAAAGCGCAACCTTGTTCGTGCCGAGCTTACTCATGGCCTTGGCTTTGTGATTATCCACGGTGCTGGGCGCGAGCTTGAGCACTTTAGCCGCCTCGCGCACGGTGCATCCTAAACTGAGCAAACGGACCACTTGACGCTCTCGCGGAGTGAGTTGAATCGGCATCGTTGTGCATCCAAGGAGATTCTGACGAGCGCTCGCTGGCCTGGTCGCCGGCCGGTGATCGCTACGTCCGGCGCCTCGCGGCAAGACGGCGGACAATGCTAACTACGTTCCGCAATTCCAGGTGACCCGCGCCGATAAACGGTCTCCGCGTCTCCGTGGCCCGAACGGGAGATCGCGAGCGAGCACGATGATGGGACGGGCACAATAGACTAGCCCTTTTGCCCCGGAATTTCTACCCACCGGGAAAACTCTCGGCGTACGAGTGCGTTGCGGCGTTGGGAAGTACGACATTTGGCCCGTCCAGTTGCAATCCGGCCCAGCGATTTCGCTTCGCCCAGTAGCGCCGCACGAAAAGGGGGCGTGTATCGCGCGAGGTGTGTGCTTTTATCCGCTCGACCGAGCGCGTCAGGAATTCGTCGGCCGCGGCAAAGGCTGCGACAGGCGCCGGGGGTGACGCCAGCCAGGCCGATTCCAACTCGTCTCGCTCGGGCACAAAGAAAGGAGGCAGTCGTCCCGGGTCGCGGATTGCGCGGCGGTGCCATTGCTCGTGCCGCCACCAGAGTGAATCGGGATCGGCCAGATCGGTCGGCCGCGGCCCGAGGTCGAGCGGGTCGTCAACCTGCACGGGCTTGAAAATCCCCAGGCAAGGGGCCGCCGTGCCGGTGACCCAGTGTGATTGCCCTGCGGGAGACAATTCGCAGACCCAACTGGCCGTGGTTTGCGATGCGGCCGTGACACCCCCGGCGTGCATGCAGGGCGCGGCCATGGCCCCGTTGAGCCAAGAGTACGAGGGCTTTTCACGGCCGTCGCCATGGTCCCGCAAGATACCCATCAAATCGGCGAGCGAGCCTGCGCGCCCGGCACGCTCCTGCGTGAGTTTCTGCCGTTGCCGGCACGCCGAGACGCGGGTCTTGATCGAATCGCCATGCGCACGGGCGAAGCCGGGAATCGTCAGACCGTTCGAAATGCTGCGGGCGCCGACGATCTCTTCCACGGCGTGCAAACGTCCGGCCGTTTCCAGGACGAAGGCCCGACGCGTGTCGGCCACGATGTAGCTATTGTGATAGGTAAATCGCCGGTTTTCATGTCCACATCCGCCGCCCTGACCGTATTCGTCCAATAGCGCCACGATCGTGGCCACGGCATCGGCGGCGCTCGCCGCGCGCTCGAGCGCCAGCCGCAGCAGATCCATGCCGGTTAGGCCGGCCTTTGCATACGCTTCGCGCGTGAACACCGCTTCATTGCCGATCACGACGCCGTGTTCGTTCGCGCCGATTTCGGCGCCCCACATCCAGTAGGGACGACTGATAAGGATGGCGTGCGTCTGGCGCGCTTGAGCAATTTCGAGATGCGTGCAGCGCAATCGTGCGTCCGGCTCATGAGCGCGGCGCGGATGCCATTCGAGCAATTGCGCTTCGTTCGGATCGCGATCCGAATTCTTGGCAAACAGCACGCGTCCACTTTCGACGATGGCCAGCGTGTCGCACATTTCGAGGAGGTTTCGAGAATCTCGCGAGGTTAAGAAGCAAAATCGGCGTGGAAAAAAATTCCTGGTCGCCCGCCCGCGTTACGCAACGAGGCCTTTGCTAGCGTCCGGAATTCTCACGGTCGCCGACTAACGATTTCGTAGCGCACGGAAGTCTAATGGCATTGGGAACATACGGCATCCGACGGCGCGAGAATCTAGCGATAGTTCTCACGGTCGACACGACCCGCGCGCATGCTATCGCCATCGTGCTTGCACTGGATATTGTGCCAGCACCTGGGCCAGGCGTCAAAATCATGGAATTGCTTGCCACTTCTTCAGACACGCCTATAACGTGCCTAAGCAGTTCACTCACCACCTGAAGGACGTGTTGAGGGAACAGCGAACGATTCGAGGCCATACGATACGGACATCGCTCTAGCAACGACCCAGGATGGGCCGAGAGCGACCCAGGAGCCAATCGCGTGGTATCAAGGATGATGGTCGAATCCCGCATCGCCCGTCGCCGGCTTTTGCCGGTCAGCGCGGCTGACCGCGATCGCCGATGCCCGCAATTTGCTGTCTCGGGTTGTATCTCTTTCCCTTCCACGCTTGCCGGGGGCGCCTCGCACGAGTCGTTCGCCGACTATTGTTCACGGCGAGGGCATTATGCCCTCCAGGAAGGAGCCTGATATGACACGGAAGCCACTGATCGGATTGAACGCTGAATACCGCGCCGCGAAGAAGGATGCTCCGGCGTTTAGCTATGTTTCGGCCGGGTATTACGATTCGATTGTTGCCTCGGGCGGCGTGCCCGTCGTGATCCCGCCGCTGGCGGATGACGACGATGTCGAGCGAATTCTCGACATGCTGGACGGTATCGTGCTCGTCGGCGGGGCGGACCTCGACCCGCGGCGCGACGGTTTCATGCTGCACCCGGCCGTGCGGACGCTCGATTCCCGTCGCGAGGATTTCGATCGCCGCTTGATGAATAGGATCGCGGCTCGCCGCATGCCGGTCTTCGGCATCGGCGTAGGCGTGCAACTGTTGAACGTCTCGCAAGGAGGCAACTTGTTTCTGCACGTGCCCGAGGACATGCCGCGTGCCCTGCCGCACAAGGACCCGCTCGATCCGGCACACCGTCATGCATTGGAAGTCGTGCCCGGCAGCTTGATGGAGCGGGTCTACGGCGAGGGCGAGATTCGCGTCAACAGTTTCCACCATATGGCCATCGACGAAGTAGCCACCGGTTTCCAGGTCACGGCCCGTTGTCCGGATGGCGTGATCGAAGCCATCGAGAGCACGCAGCCTGATTGGTTTGCATTTGGCACACAGTTCCATCCAGAGAGTGACTCCGCCTCGGCGCTAGATTTGCGCATCTTCGAAGAGTTCATCACGGGCGTCGGTGGCGAAGTACCTGCGGTGCGCATGGCAGCGTAACCCTATGGGGGGTGACGAATCGACGAGCGCGGCACGGAGGCCCGCTCGTGCGAGTGACTGGGCGTCGCCTTCGGCCCGCGGGCCGCGATTCTGTTCGGCAGCTTCAGAATCGCGGCACCGCGGGCTTTTTCCTGCGCGGAAAGTAGGGTGCCGTCCGGGCGCCGGACTCGTGATCACCCGATAGAGATTTCGGGGCCCGCTTGCGAACCAGGTTGCGCTATGCCATCTCTTGCACTTTGCAGGTCGTGCCGATCGAATGGCGACAAACACTTTGGTCCGTTTTTGGGCCGCAGGGGCGATTGACATGGATATCTACCACGTCTGGTGCAATCTGAAGCCGGGGACGGGCGACGTCGCGTTTTGCGAGCGCGTGGATGCCTATCTGGGACAGCTTCGCGAGGAAAAACTCATCCTCGGCTTTCGCATCACGCGACGTAAACTGGGCTTTGGCCCGCCGCAGTTGGGCGAATTTCACATCACGATCGAGGTCACCGATCTCGCCCAGCTCGAAGCGGCCTTTCAGCACGTCGCCCGCCGCGCCGGCCCCATCGAAGGGCTGCATCACGCCGTGAATTCGCTGGTGACCGACCTGTCGTTCGCGCTGTATCGCGATTTTCCCGATGCGGTGCGCGAGCGGGGAGAAGAGAGATTCTGAGCGAGCAGCGGGTAATGAAGCCGCCCGCGAACAGCCGTGGCGGGGCGAATCGAAGGTCCCCTCGGCAGGTGTTCAGCTGCTGAGGGCCTCGGCCGCGGAAATCGCGGGCAGCTCTTGCGTGTCTGCCAGGTACGGCTCGACGCTGATCCCGGTGTTGCAGTGAATGCGATTCCGGCCGGCAGCCTTGGCCGCATACAGCGCGGCGTCAGAACGCGCCAACAGCATTTTCGGGTCGTCCTGATGACTGGCCTCGGCCACGCCGCCGCTGATCGTGACCAGCCCTGAGTTGGCGACCGCCAGGCGAATCTTCTCGGCGAAGCACGAGGCGCCCTCGAGGTCGGTGTGCGGCATGACCACGACAAATTCCTCACCGCCGTACCGGGCTACCAGGTCGGTCTCACGGGTCTCGTCGTCGAGGATGCGGGCGACCTTCTGCAAAATCTGATCGCCCAGCACGTGCCCCTGGACGTCGTTGATCTGCTTGAAGTGGTCGATGTCGAAGATTGCCAGGGCGAAACCCTGATCGTAGCGCGTGAGCAGGGCAAAGGACGATTCCAGCGTCTCGTCCAAGGCCTTGCGATTGCTCACACCGGTCAATTGATCGCTGCGGGTCTCCGTGAACGTCATCAAATGACTGGTTTGTTGCCGCAGCTCGTCGTAGGCGCAAGAGATTTGCGCCGCGAGGTCGAGCGTCGGCTTGACCATGGTTTCGGCTTCGTGAAACAACTCGCACCAGGCCGCGCGTTCTTCTTGAGAGCTGAGCTCGCTGACGCGGTCTTTGAATTTGGCGATGCTCGATTGATGCGTGGCCAGGTTCTTGCGAATCCGGTCGGCGATTTCTTCCAGTTGCCCTGCCACGGCCCGAGCACGCTTCAGCTCGCGACGCGCGCGATCGCCGTGATATTCGGGCTGTTGCTGTTGGGAGCGCCGCCCCATCAAATAACCAATCGTGGCAACGGCTGCCAACGCAACGATCGAAGGAAGATACATGGTCATCGATTCCAAGACTGCACCGTGCCGACGCTTCGGTATTTGCCGGCTCTCGCCCCAGTTGAATTCCCAGGCGGTCAGTGGAAATATAGGTTCCGATTCCGACGCGCGCGGGCATATTCGCGGCCTGGCGCAGTGCCGTCGGGCCACTCGACGAGACAGATTCGCACGCCTTGCGCATGGCGCGGATTTGGCCGATTGTTCGGGGGGCTCGAACCGCGGAAGCGCCGTCGACGTGACACCGGTCCGAGGCATCAAAAGACGCGAGGGGAAAGCCTGCGAAAGCCACTTCGGCTATCCTCGCGAGCGGGATTCGTGGTAGCTTCTTGGACAAGGCGGCCTGGAATTCAGGGCCTCGCCGCTGGGCGCTGCCACTCATACGCGTGGCGGCCCGGCGAACCAAACGAGACGGACCATCGTTACAAAGAGTGTGATGCCGCGCCCGGGCCCTCGCGAGAGCCCGTTCTCGGCGCACGTCATCATCTTGCACCTTTAGGAGTCGATTCGTGCAACTCTTCAGATTTCTGCGGACTATTTGTTGCCCGGCCCTCCTCGCCGGAACGGTTGCGTTTGGAGTGGTCGGAACTCTGGCCGCTGCCGCCGAGCAGCCCGTTTTTCCGTTTCCGATCGAGAAGACGGTACTCGATAACGGGCTGACGATCATCACCGTTCCGGCCGACACGCCGGGGGTGATCTCATATTACACGATCGTCCGCACCGGATCGCGCAACGAGATCGAGCCAGGGCTCTCGGGCTTTGCTCATTTCTTCGAACACATGATGTTCCGCGGTACGCCGCGCAACAGCAACGAGCAATACAACGCCAAGATGAAGGCGATGGGCGCCGATTCGAACGCCTTTACGACCGACGATTGGACCGCCTATCACACCACGGCCTCGGCTGATGCACTGTCGACGATCATCGAGCTCGAAGCGGATCGTTTCCAGAACCTGAGCTACGACCTGCCCGCGTTTCAAAAAGAAGCCCGGGCCGTACTCGGGGAATACAACAAGATCGCTTCGTCACCGCTCTTGCTGCTGGACGAGACGATGCAGGATGTGGCCTACGAGAAGCACACCTACAAACACACGACGATCGGCTTCTTGAAAGACATCGTCGACATGCCCAACCAGTACGAGTACAGCCGGAAGTTTTTCGAGCGCTGGTACCGTCCGGACAATTGCATCGTGCTGGTGGTGGGTGATGCCCGGCACAAGGAAGTGGTTGAGCTGGCGCGCCGGCAATACAGCGGTTGGAGGGCGGGAGTGGCGAAAATCGAAATTCCCGCCGAGCCTGCACAAACGGCCGAGCGGCGCCGCGACCTCGAATGGAAAGGCGTGACGCAGCCGTACTTGTACATCGGCTACCACGTCCCGGGGTTCGATCCGAAGAGCCGGGACATCGCAGCGCTCGATGTCTTGAGCGAGGCGATTTTCTCGCAGGTCAGCCCGCTCTATCGCAAGCTGGTGCTGGACGAAGCCCGGGTCGAAACGATCACGGCTGGCGCTCAATTCCATCGCGATCCGACGCTGTTCACGATCATGGCCCGTCTGCACGACGCGGCCGACATGGCGGCGATCGAAAAGGAGATCTACCAGGCTCTCGCCGCCGCGGCCGAGAAGCCAATCGACGCGCAGCAATTGGCCGACATTAAATCGCACATGCGCTATGGCTTTGCCACGAGCCTTGATTCGACGAATGCCATTGCCCGAGGGCTGGGATCGTTCTTGGAACTGACGGGCGATCCCGATTCGCTGAATCAGATTTACGCCACCTATGAACAGGTCACACCCGAAGATGTGCAACGGGTGGCGAAAGAGTATTTCGCGCCCGAGAACCGCACGGTTGTCACGCTGCTGAGCGAAAAGGATGCAGCCGCGAAGAACCAAACAGCCAAGGCCGACAGTGCCCCCGCGGCGACAAAAGCAAGGCCGGAGACCGCGCCTGCTGCGAAGGCGAAAACTGCCAAGGCCGCGCCGCAGAAAGCCAACGATTCGGTCGAGGCCGGCACGAAAAACGGGTCGCCGCTGGTGACCTTGCGCATCGCCTTCCGTGCCGGATCGCAGAACGACCCGCCGGGCAAGGAAGGTTTGGCCGCACTCACGGCGCGCATGATTTCCGAAGGGGGTTCGGATGAGGTCTCTTATTCCGAACTGCTCGAGTTGCTCTATCCGCTTGCTGGCCGCATGGACGGTCAATGCGATAAAGAAGTGACGATCTTCACGGGCGAAGTCCATCGCGACAAGCTCGCCGAGTTCTATCCACTGTTCATCGACACGCTCTTGCGTCCGCGCTTCGACCAGGCTGACTTCGAACGCCTTCGTCAGGAGCACCTTAGCTACCTCTCGGCCCGCTTGCGCGGCAACGACGACGAGAACCTGGGCAAGTGGACGCTGCAACTGTCGCTCTACCCACCGACGCATCCCTACGGGCATGTCGACCAAGGGACGATCGCGGGCCTGCAGGCGATCACGCTCGACGACGTCCGCAACTTCTACAAGACGCACTACACGCAGGCCGCGATGACAGCCGTGGCCGCGGGTGGGATTAGCGATGCCTTCCGCGGGCGGCTGTCCAAGGACCTCGCCGCCGGATTGCCAGCGGGCAAGGCGAACGTTTCCGATTTGCCGGCGCCGCACAAGCCTGATGGGCTGGAACTAACGATCGTCGAAAAGCCGACCATCGCCACGGCCATTTCGCTCGGCTTTCCGATCGACATAACGCGGGCTGACGACGATTACTATGCGCTGGCTGTTGCCAGTTCGGCCTTCGGCGAGCATCGCACGTTCAACGGCCGGCTGATGAAGAACATGCGTGGCAAACGCGGCCTCAATTACGGCGATTACGCGTATATCGAAAACTTCATTCAGGATGGGCCGGGCACGTTTGTTCTGCCCGGAGTCCCGCGGCGGCAGCAGTATTTTTCGATCTGGATTCGTCCGGTGCCGCACGACAAGGGCGTGTTCGCGCTGCGACAAGCGTTGCGAGAACTCGATCAGCTGGTCAAAGACGGACTGACCCAGGAAGAATTCGAAGCAACCCGCAATTTCCTGTTCCACTACAGCAAGTTGTGGGCGCAGTCGCAGTCACGCCGCGTCGGCTACGATTTGGACGGCCAGTTCTACGGTCGCGCGAGTCAAATCGAGGAACTCGCCCGTCGGTTGCCCAGCATGACGCGCGAGCAGGTGAACGCGGCGATTCGCAAGCATCTGCAAGCGAAGAATGTCTCGATCGCGGTGGTAACGGACGATGGTGCCCGCTTCCGCGACCAGGTCCGCTCGGGCAAGCCGACGCCGCTGGTCTACGACACGGCCGGCACGCCGCCCGAGATCCTGGAAGAGGACAAGGAGATCGAATCGTGGCCTTTGCCCATCGCGGCCGACCATATTCGTGTCGTCCCGGCGAAAGAGCTGTTCGAGCGGTAGACGGAAGGCAATACCGAATGTCGCTGACTCGCCCTGCGCCACTGGTGGCTTGCCACCAGTGAGCGTTTTGGGCGCGTACCCGTGTCGCCGAAAAGTCTGTGAGTGCTTGCCGCTGTGGTTCTGGTTTGATGATCCGTTTTGAAGTTACTTCGTATTCTCATCCTTCCGCCACCACTGTCCCCGTTCCCCTCTTAAGTGAATTGCTTGCTGGGCCACTCCTTCATCCTGTGCGGAAACGAGCTTTTTGACGATCGGAAGTAGGTCACGCTCATAACTCTCCGAATTGAGCCCTTTGCACTTGGTTTCACCGTGACGGAGCCAGCCGAGCGCCTCCATCTCGCGCTTTGCGTCGCCGCTGATCAGCGCGTCTTTGAGTGCGGCGTACCTCGACCAATCTTTTCCCGCCGCTGACCACCATGCCTTGGCTCGATTTCGCGCCTTATTGATGCGGTCTGCTCGGGACGCTTCGTCACGTTTTGCGGGCACCACATCCTTCAACGGCACGTCGGTTTTACCTTTGATAGCAGCCTGGAGTAGATCCTCCTCACGAATCGCGCCTTCGCTGAAGCCAAAGTTCTGAAACGCGGCTTCTTCCAGAACCCAGCCCGCACGTACGGCAATCCGGTCCAAATCGTAGTCCACAATGCGCCCGTGCCCATAGAACGTCATCGCGCCGGGATAAATCAGGTCAGATGTGTTCGTGAGAGGAACGAAATCATCGCGGTCCAGCAGGACAATGACCGCCGCAATGCCGTCGGCTTCTTGCGATTCGAACTTGGGCTTCGCAAGCCGAACCTTTTGCCAATTGTTCGAGACCAGGTCGGAAATCAACGACGTCTCGGGTGTTTGAGCATGCACTTTGGAGGGAACAAACGGTGTACTGTGGCACATTGCTAAAAAGCTCATGATGAGCAATGCCGCCAGTCGTTCCGGCTTTTTCATTTTTGCCTCCTAGAAGGCGTGTGGGTGCAGCTACAGTACGTACCGCAAACGGGCTTCGAGCTTCGCTTTTGCCGCGGGCCATTCCTGGTCGGTGATGCTGTACATCACTGTATCTCGGATATAACCGTCCGGCATGATCATGTGTCGGCGCAGGATGCCCTCGCGCACGGCGCCTAGCTTCTCGATCGCCCGCTGGCTCTGTTTATTGCGGCTATCGGTCTTCAACTGAACGCGGATCGCATTCTGTTGCTCGAATGCGTGCCGCAACAACAAGTATTTGCATTCGGGATTTACGGCGCTTCCCTGCAGCGGCTTGGTGAGCCAGGTGAAGCCGATTTCGAGATTCCGATCGCGCTGGCGAATGTCGAGATAGCACGTCATACCGACGGCCTTGCCCGACTCGCGCAGCACGATCGCGAAGGGGCACCAATCGGCGAGCGAGCCGAGATAGCCGATTACCGCCTGCATGCCGGCCGGCGAATATTCCGGCGGCGGAAACGTGTTCGTGAAAATCTCGGGCGTTGCGGCCGTGGCCAAATCCGCAGCGTGCGACATTGCCAGTGGTTCCAGCCGCGCTACGCGCCCTTCAAGAACGATCGGCTTGACCTCCATGGGAATCCTCCGCATTGAAATCGTTCCGCGAGAAATGTTCGCGGCAGTTTAATGGCAGTGCGATCGCCCGGCAAACGAGCGCGAGAGACTCGCCGGGCAAGCCCGGCGGCTAATATCTATGCAACTGCCGGCTGCTTGCTGCCGTCCGCCGACTAATTCGTGGCCTAAACTTTCTCGCCACGAATTCACGTCCTTGTCGAGGGAGGGGCCGCGATGTCTGCTACGGAAACCACGGGCCGCGACAGCGTATTAGCCGCGGTGCTGTCCGACGAAGGATTCTTTCCGGCCGAGCCACACTCGATTGAAGAAACGGGCCTGGCCGTTTCGCTGATCGAGTCGTTGATTGCCAAGCAGCTATCGACGATCGGCACCTCCAGCGGCCGGGCTTTGGCCGATGCCCTGTGCCTGCCCTTCGGCGTGCTCGATCCCTTGTATCAAAGCCTGCGCACGCGGCAGATTCTGGTACACACCGGCTCGGCGCCGTTGAACGACTACTACTACACACTCACCGAACAGGGGCGCGAGCGGGCCGCGGCATTTCGCGACGCCTGTGCTTATACCGGTGCGGCGCCGGTGCCCATGTCTGACTATCTGCTGTCGGTCGAAGCGCAATCGATCCGGGCCGAAGCGCCCAAGCGTTCGAAACTAGAGAAGGCGTTCGCCGACATCTCGATCAATCCCGCGCTGTTCGACAGCCTGGGCCCGGCCGTGAACTCGGGCGCGGGCTTGTTCTTGTATGGCTCGCCTGGCAATGGCAAATCGACGCTGGCCCGGCGGATCACGGTTTGTTTTGGCCAGCACATCTGGATGCCGCAGACGTTGATCGAGGATGGGCAGATCATCAAGCTCTTTGATAGCGTCTATCACGAAGCGGTCGAGAACAAGCAATCAACGCTGATGAAGGCGGCCTCGCACGATCGGCGGTGGGTCAAAGTGCGCCGTCCGACGGTCATCGTTGGTGGCGAGCTGACGATGGACGGCCTGGAAATTCGCCACGACCCGGTCAGCAATACCAGCGAAGCGCCGCTACAATTGAAGAGCAATTGCGGCTGTCTGTTGATCGACGACTTCGGCCGCCAGCGGATCGAGCCGCGGGAGCTTCTGAATCGCTGGATCATTCCGCTGGAAAACCGAATGGATTTTCTCACCCTGTCGACGGGCAAGAAGATCCGCGTGCCGTTCGAGCAGTTGATCATCTTCTCGACGAACCTCGAACCCTCGGATCTGGTCGACGAAGCCTTCTTGCGGCGGATTCCCTACAAGATCCAGATCAACGACCCGGACGAATCCGAGTTTCACCATCTCTTCGAGCTGTACGCCGTGGGTTTTGGCTGCGACTACCGCGCGGACGTGGTGGATCATCTGTTGCGGACGCACTACCGGGCCCACAATCTGCCGATGCGCCGCTGCCATCCGCGCGATCTGTTGGGCCAGGTGCGCAATTACTGCGTATACAACGGCCTGCCGATGGAAATGCGGCCCGAGTATTTCGACCGCGTGGTGAAGAGTTACTTCACGGTTCTGGCTACGGCGAAGTAAAGATGGACCGGGCATCTTTCGCGTCGAAGAAGCGCCGAGCAAGCTCGGCGGTTAAATAGCCGACGCCGTCACATCAAAAAGGCTTCCGCAATCGCGAAATAGACCAGGATGCCGGTGACGTCGACCAGGCTGGCGACCACTGGGTTCGACATGAGCGCCGGGTCGAGCCCGACGCGCTTAAGGACCAGGGGCAATGTCGCGCCGACCAGGTTTCCACAGACCACGACGGTCGCCACGCCCATCGCCACGACCATGGCCATGTGCGCGACGGTCACCTCTCCGACCGACTCGTCATGGCCTCCCAGTACGTGCAGGAAGCCAATCGCGCCGAACAGGCCGAGCGCGCCGAGCGTCAAGCCCAACGACGCGCCCATCATGATCTCGTGCCAGACGATGCGGAACCAATCGGCGGGCCGTACCTCTCCCAGCGCCAGTGCGCGGGTGATGATCGTGGCCGATTGCGAGCCGCAGTTACCGCCGGCCGAGATGATCAGCGGGATGAACAGGACCAGGCCCGGCACGGCGTCGAAGGTTTCCTTGTAGCGCAAGAGGACCATCATGGTCATGAACTCGGCGCAAAACAAAATCGCCAGCCAGAAGCTGCGTTTGCCCCACATAGTGACGAGCGGCGTTCGCAGGTAGCTGTCCTCGAGCGGCCCGACGGCGCCCAAGCGATAGACGTCTTCCGTGGCCTCTTCGACGATGACGTCGGCCACGTCGTCGTGCGTGACGATGCCGACGAGCCGGTTTTCGTGGTCCAGGATCGGCAGCGCGAGCAAGTCGTATTCCATCAGCTTGCCGGCGGTGACTTCCTGATCTTCATCGACGACCGAGGAAATCACTTCGCGCTGCATGATGTCGGCCACGCGGCGATGCTGCGGCGCAAGAATCAGGTTCTTCAGCGACACGAATCCCACGAGCCGACGTTCGCTGTCGAGCACATAGCAGTAATAAATCGTTTCACGATCGGGCGCCTCGTGCCGCAGGCGATCGATGGCCTCGGCGGCGGTCAGTTCGGCGGGCACCGTGGCGTAGTCGCTCGTCATCACGGCGCCGGCGGTGTCTTCCTTGTAGGCCGTCAGGCGGCGGATATCCTCGCGCTCGGCCTGAGCCAAGAGCGGCAGAATCTGCTCGGTGCGCTCCTCGGGCAGCCGCGTGATCAAATCGGCCCGCTCGTCGTGCGACATGGCGCTGACGAGCGTGGCCAGCGCCCCGCGATCCATCAATTGCGCGATGCCATCCTGGAGCTCGGCTTCCAGATACGAGAAGACCTCGGCCCGCACGCGTCCGGCCAAAAGGGTCAGCACGTACAGTGCTTCCTCGGGCGCAAGATCATCGAGCATTTCGGCCGTGGCCGCGGGATGGTGCGGCACGAAGAAATCCCGCAGCACCTTCTCCTCGCGCTCGAGCACGAGCTCACGCAGATCAGGCGCTAGCAGGGGATGACGCATGAAATGGTCCTATTCAGAACGGACGAGCCCGCATGGCCCGCCTCCACTCTATCCTAACACTCGCATTCGATGGCGAGCTTACCTACACCCAAGTGTCCGAATTTTCAAATCGCCAACCACCGCACGACGTAATCCTGGTCCACCGCCAAGATGTGGCCATCCGGCACTTCGGACCACGGCTCGTCACCGATCGCCTCCGAGGCGACCATCACGCCGGGCGTTGCTCCCGCGTTCGAACTTGTCGCCAGCGGGCCGGCGTGATTTGTCCAATACAAGGTGTGCTTCCAGCGCGAGGCAACAAAGACATGGCCGTCCGAAAGCACGAGATTCAAACGTGTCGGCTCGGCCGGCTTTGTCGCGGCGCTGCGCTCGGCCAAAATGCGAATCGCCGCGGCCATTTCGCGCATGACAAGCGTCACGTCCTGGCACGGCGCCTCGGCCGCCCGGCCGGCCTTTCGTAAGCGGCTCAAGAGCCAGAAGAACACCTGCTCGCTATCGGTGGTGCCGGCCACCTGGTGGCGCAGACCGGGATCGGTCTCTTCGACCAGCTGGGAACGCAGCTTGTCGAACCCGGTAACCGTGCCATTGTGCATGAAAATCCAGGGACCGAACGCGAACGGGTGCGCGTTGGCCACGCACAGGTCGCCGACCGACGCCTGCCGCACGTGCGCAAGCGCTACGTTCGACGAGATCGCGCGGGCCGATGCCGAAAACTCTTTATCCTCGGGCGCCGCCGTCGGCCGGCGAATCACCTGCGGCTTGCCGTCCTGGTAGTAGCCGATGCCCCATCCATCGCGATGCTTTTCGCCCCGCCAGTCACCGCAACTCTGAGTCAAAAGTGAATGCGGCGCATCGAGCAGCACACCGGCCAGCGGCAGCGGACGCGCGGCAATGTGGCCGTACAATCGGCACATATTCTGACCCGTGACAAAATAAAACTGGCGGCAAGAGAAAGGGCATCGCAGTCGACTTGCCACGACCGAGGGCCCGGAATCACAACGGAGGGAACGTGGACGAGCCGCGCGACGAAAAAGCTCGATTCCGCGGCAAATGCCGCGATGTCCCACGCCCGAGAATTATACTGCGTGGAGTGGGAATGGCCTAGGTCAGAGCGCGTCGCGAGGTGAAGGTTCCGGCGTCTGAGTAGGGTGCCCTCTGGCGCCACGGTTTTATCGCTGGCGCGATGGTGCCCACACGGCACCCTACAAAAGCATCTCGCCGCGCGTTAGACAATCGCACAGTCGGGCAAATTCACGCGCTTGGGCGTGGCGGTCGTCGGCTCGGTTTCCAAGCCTGTGCAAAAGGCGTCGCGCGAGCGGCCCTTCACGCAGGATCACCTCCAAGGCGCGATCCGTCTCCGGCGTGCGTGCCGGCCGGTCGGCGACGCGCTCATTGATATGCCGCCACAGTTCGGCCGCCGTCGCTGACGACGCCTTCATACCGAACAGGCGCAAGTAGTCGGCGTCGCGGACCACGGCCTGTTCGCCCTCGCGAATCGCGGCCAGCAGGATTTCTGCTAATCGTTCGGCGGGCCAGGCCTGCTGCTCGTCGAGCGTACCAAAGCGCCCGTCGGCCAGTCCGCGCAACGTTCCGACGGCCAAACCGCAGATCGCCAAATCCGCCGCCGGGCATTCCTGGATATCGAGGACGCGAATTTCAATCGTGTTCCGCTCGAACCGCGCGATCGCACCCCGAGCGTTCAGCCATTCCTCCTGCAAGACGCCATCCGGATCGTGCGGTGCGATCTCGGCGTACAGCGTGTTCAAAATGACCTGCCGGTAATCCGCTTCGCTGAACACCGCTTCCGGAACCACGTGCCCGGTGACCGAAGGGATGCGTCGGCTGTTCGTGCGATAGACGTCCAGGCGCGTGTCGAGAATGCCGGTCGCCCGGCCGTCGACGATGGGGCTGCTGGCCGCCAAGGCGGGCAGAATCGGAAGGACAAGGCGAATCGCGGCGTGCAACCGGCCGAACTCGGCGTCGTCGCCGAACGGCAGATTCAGATGCACGCTTTGCAGGTTCGACCAGCCATGCCCCTGACAGTTGAAGATACGGTTAAAGGCCGCGTAGATCTCGTTGCAATCGTGCGGCCAAAGTTTGGTTTCGCGCGCGGGATCCATCCACGGATGCATACCGCCGGGCATGAGCTGAGCGCCATGTCTCGCGAGCAGTTCGTTGATGCGACGTACCTGCGCCTGGAAAGATCCGGCCAGCGGCGCCAAGGACGGCGCGGGATCGGTCGTTTTCAGTTCGACGACGTGGGCCACCAGTTCGTTCGACCAGGAGACGTCGCCTGCCTCGACGTCGCCGACGTATTCCTCGCCGCCGGTCGCGTCGCGCATCAGCTCGTCGGCAATAGGCCGCACGTCGAGCGACTGCGCATCGACGATCATGTATTCCAGCTCGACGCCGAAAGCCTCGAACAAACGTAGTCGCAGGGCGGTGCTCACGAGATCCTCTTGCCAGCCTTCGTGGCTTCGATGCGTTCCAGAAATACATCCATCATGCGGGTGTACAACTCGTTCTTCAGAAAGTTGTCTTCCACGCCGGCGTCGATGTTCGGGTTGTCGTTGACTTCGATGACGTAGCAGTGCCGGCCGCTCTGTTTGATGTCGACGCCATACAGGCCATCGCCGATCAAGTTCGCAGCCTTTAGCGCCGTGCTGATCACCTGGCGCGGCGCCTGCTGCACGGGAAAGGTTTCGGTGCGGCCGTAGCGGCGCTTGCCCGACGCTTCGTTCTTCACGATCTGCCAATGATCCGTCGCCATGTGATACTTGCAGGCGTACAAAGGCTGGCGGTCGAAAATGCCGACACGCCAGTCGTAAGCCGTGGGCAGAAACTCCTGGGCGATCAGCAGGTCGGATTTTTCCAGGAACTTTTCGGCACAGTCGTCGAGCATCTGCTGGCTTTCGACTTTCACCACTCCCAAGGAAAAGGCGGCATCCGGCTGCTTGAGCACGCAGGGGAAGCCGAGTTCATCCCCGATCGTGCCGATGTTGTCCTTGTTTACGATTACGGTGCGCGGGATGGCGATCTTGTGCCGGGACAATAGCTCGGCCAGGTAGACCTTGTTCGAGCAGCGCAAGATCGATTCCGGATCGTCGACGACGACCAGCCCTTCCATCGCGGCGCGCCGCGCGAAGCGGAAGGTGTGGTGGGCCACGGCCGTGGTCTCGCGAATGAACAGCGCGTCGAACTCGGCGAGCCGGGCATAATCGTCCCGCCCGATCAGGTCGGTTTGCAGCCCAGCGGCCTCGGCGGCGCGGACGAAGCGGTCGAGTGCTTTCTCGTCCGACGGCGGCAAAGGCTCGTCGGGATTGACCAGGATCGCCAGGTCGTACTTGGCGAGGTTGCGCTTGCGCGGCGAAGCCCGGCGACCGGAAAAATGCTCGGTCGCCACGTCCAGCACGAACGGCCGATGTTGCGGCGGAATGCCGTCGACCGGCACGGGTCCGATCTGCCGCAACTGCCACTTGCCGTTCTTGGTGAATTGCGCCCGCAAGAGCGGCGCCTGAAACAGGTTGAACAAGTGCAGGCTCAAGCGATCATAGCGCCGCGCCAGGTTGCGGCCGAAGTAGATACTGAGCGTGAACTTGTCCGATTCGATAGGCGCCAAGCTGGATTGAATCAAATCATCCAGGTCATCCGAGACGAAGCGCACCACGGTCTGCGACTTCATGTCCTGGATGGTCATGATGTTCGGCAGCGGCTTGTGCCCCCGCGCGGTCGCCAGCAGCGTCACGTAGTAGCCCAGGCTTTGATAGCGGTAGGAACGGCACAGGTTAAAGACCTTGGCCCCGCGGACCTCGCCGTACTCGGGCTTGGTGAGGTAGCTTTTCGCATCGATGACCGCCACCCCCGGTATTTGAAACGGCCACTCGCTGACGTTGTTAACGACGATCAATACCGGCATGACTTCCTTGTTTGCGCTGCTTGCGCGGTTCAATGATCAAGAGGTTCGCATCGTAGGTGACTATGCCCAGCAGGATGGCGCAGATGACGCGATCGATGCTGACCACGTAGCGGTTGTCGCCGGCCACGGGGTTGGGGGCCAATGGATCAGCGACCAGGACTTCGCGCGTGTCACGGTTGTATCCGCACAGGACCACGAAATGCCCCGTCGGTTCGCCGCGCACGCTGTCCGGCTCGCACGTGGGGCCATATTCGCGGGCGGCCCGGTGCAGATACGTGGCGCTTAAGCCCGTCAACACCGGAATCGAACGGCTCAGATATTTGCGAATCAAATGCCCTGTCAGGTCTTCGAAGCGCAGCTGGCCGCCGCGTTCGAGAAACTCGAGATAGGCCTGGGTCGCCACCCGCAATTTCGGGGACGACTTGTACTCCCTCTGCTGGACCAGCAACTCGGCCAGGTCGGCGCGGCGCGGCCGGAACCAGGTCGGGTCGAACAACTGCAGATTATACGTGTAGATTGTTGCGGAGTAGCCGCGGCGCAGGGCGTGACAGGCCAGAAAAACGTCGAGCGTTCCTCCCCCGTCGACTCGTCCGACCTCGGAGATGACCTGTTCCAGATCGATCTGGTCGCCGTGATAGCGATAGACGGAGTGCAAGCACGTCGGACCACAGGTGTAGTCGTCCGGCTGCGGCAACATCTCGACAATGAGGTTTGTATCCAACGTCCCCGCAACCTCCCGGCTGACCCCGCCTGGGCAGGGCTGCAACAGGCAATCGACAGAGTTCTTCGCGCCGCCGCAGATTTTACCCCGTTTGCCGATTTTGGACGAGAGCAAGAGCGGGGCGGAGGCATGCGGCGAATAGGATCGCTGGCTGGAGAGGGCGCAAGAAAAAGCCGGCCAGGTGACTGCCCTTTTTCACCCGGCCGGCGTCCAGCGGGCGGTTCGGGGGCGCCCGCTACGTGACGATCAAAGACAGCTACTGCCCTGCCATCGGCTGGCTGTTCGCCGGAGCCGGCGACTCGCCGGGCAAGGTGGTGAAGTAGCCGATCATCATTTCGTCCCAGGTTTGTTCGCCCCAGCCGACGTTGCGCTTCGGATCGGGGTTGCTCAGGTTGTTTTCCGAGTTGTCGAACAGGGCCGTGCAGTGCAGTCGGGTGCCGCTGGGCAGTAGCTTCGGCACGGCGAGGTCGTAACGCATCTGCCAGTTGAAATCGTACCGCGGCACGTCCAATAGAATCTCGGTGCGGCCGTCGGGATATTCCGCTTCGTAGCGGAACGCCTTGCCGCGCATGTGCATGTGCGGCGTCATCGAGACAAGCCGTACGTCCTTGTGGAAATGGTGCCGCGACTCGACGGCAAAATTGTCGGCGCCGGCGGGAATGCGGAAATGCGTATTGGCGGCCTCGTCACCATCGACGCGCTCGCGCACTTCCTTGGGATCGGCAAAGACGATCCCCACCGAGCTGCGGTCGAGCTGCTCGGTGCCGTTGGGCGTGTAGTGAACCTGGAACGAGATCTTCGAACCCTTCGGCACGAACATCGCCGCGCCTTCGGGATATTTGGCCGGTGGCATCCCAGGGGCATATCCGACGAGCGAGCCGCCCCCGAGCCCCAGCCGCGGATGCTCCTTGGGCTTCGAAAACCCGACGATGATGTGATGCACCACGGCGCGATTGCCCGGCCGGGCTTCGATGGCCTTGATCCATTTGTCCTCTTTGAAGAACGGATCGACCAGGAAGTACCGATACGGGAGCACGCCCTTCGCCGCCACTTTCACCGGCTTCTCTTGGATGTACACGATCTGGTCGGGCTGCGGGATTTGCCATCCCTCGGCGAACTGCGGCGGCGTGGGGAGGTCCTTGGCATTACCCTCGGGACAGCCATTGTCGACCCAATCGTAGATCAACTGTTTCTCGGCGGCGCTTAGTCGTCCGTCGTTGCTGAACTTTCCGTGTGCGGGATTGGCGTGCCAGGGGGGCATCCGCTCTTCTTCGACCACTTCGCGAATCGTCGAGGCCCAGCCGACGATCTCGTCGTAGCTGGTCATGGGAAAAGGAGCGATGTCACCGGCGTGATGGCAGTTGGCACAGCGCTCGTTCAGCAGGCGCGAAATCTGATTCGCATAGGTCACGGTGCCTTGCGGCTCGACCTTCGTCATGCGACCGATCAAGCAGCCTGGCGCTTCGGTGACCGGCTGACTCACTTCATGGCCGGCAAGTAGCTCGTCGAGCGCCGCGACCAGGTCGCGGCGTGTTGGGCTGGGGCGCTGAAAGCCGATGCCGTATTGGTCGTCGACGCGGCCCGCGTAGCGAACTGTGCGGGACGCATCGAGCACGAACACCTGCGGTGTGCGCGACGCGGCCAGCGCGTCGGCCACGACGTTGCCCGCGTCCTTCAACAGAGGATACGTCAGCTTGTGCTGCTGGGAGAAGGCGGTCATTTCCGTGAGCGCGTCTTGCCGATTGGCATTCACGCCCAGCACCGCCACTCCGCGCGGGCCATACTCCTGCGCGATCTGCTCGAGCCGCCCGGCGTACAATTTCACCAGCGGACATTCGTTGCCCAGGAACGCCAAGACGACCAACTTGCGGTCGGCATAGTCGGCCAGGGCGTGCGGCTTGCCATACTGATCGCGGAGCGTGAAGGCCGGCGCCTGGCGGCCGATCAATTCCTTATCCTGCTTGACCTCATCGGCCACGACCGGGGAAATGCCCAGCGCTAGCAGGCCGGCCAGCAGAAGAATCCGATTCCTTGTCATCGTTTACTTTCCTCGATTCGCTTTCCGGTGACCGTGCGGAGGCTTTGGCCCTGGTTCGTTGCTAAGGACAGCGCCGAGCAAGCTCGGCGTTTAAATGTAAACAGTCGACCGTGCGGAAGTCTTTCCCCGGCTTCGCCAGTTTGGCGCGCGGGCCGACCGGCTTGCCCCCGCAGTATTCTTCGGAATTACCCCTTCTTGGCCATGCTGGTTTCAGTCAAGGGGCGTGATTCTGTGCAAATCGGCCGCTCGAATGCGGGGCATTGTTCCTGTCCCGGCTGCCCCAAGTGCCGCCAGTTAGCTGGCAAAAATCCGGTCCATCCGCTGGGCGATCTCGGCCAGCCGGTCGCGCCCGCCGCCGGGAATCTCGGCCGTGGCCCAGCCCGAGTAGCCGATCTGTCGCAGGGCGGCCATCACGGCTGGCCAGTCGCAATCGCCTTCCAACAGCTCGACGTCGAACCCCTTGCCGAGCCCTTCGTCGTTTTGTTTCTTGCGGCTGAACTCTTTGATGTCGAGCTTCAGAATCCGCTTGCCCAGGGTCGTGATCCAATGCTCGGGCCAGCCGTAGCGTAGCACGTTGCCGACGTCGAAATACGCGCCCACCATCGGCGAATCGAGTTCGTCGATGTAGCGAGCTTCCTCCAGCGGGCTCAAGAGGAAATTGTTCCAGACGTTTTCCAGCGCGATCTTGATGCCCAACTCGTTGGCCAAGGGAAGGGCCTTGCGCATCTCGGCCTGCGAGCGCGTGTAGGCATCGGCGTACGAAACTTCCTTGTTCACCACGGCCGGCACCAAGAGGACCGTCGTGCCGCCATAGTATTTCGAATCGCGCAGCGCGGTCTGCAGCCCTTCGAGCCCGCGCTGCCGGACTGCCGGGTCGGGATGCGACAGGGTATCGCGCCAATGCACCGAATCGACGACACCATGAATCGGCAGCCCGACTTCATCGCGGGCGCGCAAGACTTCGTCACGATCGAGCTTGCTGGGGCTATCCATCTCGACGCCGTCGAAGCCCAGGTCCTTGAGGAGCTGGAACTTTTCCTTCACCGTGTTGCCGGCCTGGATCATGCCGTACTTCACGGCCTTCTTCATGCCGGTGGTTTTCGTCGGCGGTGGTGCGGCTTCGGCCGTGATGGCGAGGGAGCTAAGTTGTGCGGCGCCGGCCGCGGCGGCTCCCGCGATTTTGAGGAATTCGCGCCGGTCAGGCCGAGTGTGACCGCTCATTGTTGCTCCTTGCGTGGAACCCAAATAAAGTAATGCCGGCAGCGGCTGGCGAGCATGCCGACGATCGCCATGCGGGCCGCCGACCAACACAACCGAAAACGGTACGTTCGTGCCGGCCTGATCTTAGCCTGCCATAATAGGCCGCGTTCCGATGCCCGGCAACGCGGCAGAATGCGCCGCACGCACCGCGTCCAATCGCCGCAATTAGCCCACAATTTGCCGAGGTTGATTCGATGCCCACCCTGCGATCGTCAATTGTTCCATCGCTGCTTTTGACTGTGTGTGCGGTCGCCCGCGCCGCGACGGCCGGTGAACCACTTGCCGGCACGCAGCCGCTTACGGTCGAGGGGGATCTGGCCTCGGCGATGGTCGAGGGGATCGACCGCTTCCTGCTGAGGCAGATCGAGCAGGCGCCGGAACATCGCGCGGCGTTCTGGGATCGCGACACGTCTTCGCCCGAGAAATACAACGCCTCGGTCCAGCCGAACCGTGAGCGATTGGCCAAGATTATCGGGGCGGTCGATCGTCGCCTGCCGTGCGATGAGTTGGAGATCATCGCGACCACCAGCCAGCCAGCGCTCGTGGGCGGCTCGCTCAAGTTCGAGGCTTTGGCCGTGCGCTGGCCGGTGCTCCCTGGCGTGTACGGCGAGGGGCTGCTTTTGCATCCCACGCGCGAGACGCCGATCGCCGACGTCATCGCCATTCCCGACGCTGATCAAACTCCGGAAATGATTGCGGGCCTGGTGACGGGCGACAAGGCGTTGCCTGCCGAGCAGCAGTTCGCGCGCCGGCTGGCTGAAAGCGGCTGCCGTGTCGTGGTGCCGGTGCTGATCGACCGCGACAACAAGTATTCCGTCGGCGCGGCCGGCACGCGTCCGACGAACCAGCCGCATCGCGAGTTCATTTATCGTCAGGCTTATGAACTGGGGCGGCACATCATCGGCTACGAAGTGCAGAAGATGCTCGCCCTGGTCGACTTCTTCGCGGCCGATGCCAAACGCAACGAGCAGAAGCGCCCGATCGGCATCATGGGCTATGCCGAAGGAGGGCTGATCGCGTTCAATACGGCAGCGCTCGACACGCGCGTTGATGTTGCGTGCGTCAGCGGATATTTCGGCCCGCGCGATCGGGTGTGGGAGGAGCCGATCTACCGCAACGTCTTTTCGCTATTGCGCGAATTCGGCGACGCCGAGATCGCATCACTCATCGCGCCGCGGGCGCTGGTGATCGAAGCGTCGCGCGTGCCGGAGATCGCCGGTCCGCCCAAGCCGGCGCAGGGTGTTGGCGGCGGCGCCGCGCCGGGCAAGCTGACGCAGATCGATCCGCTGGCATCAACGCGCGAGGCATTGCGCGTCGCAAAACTCCCCGCGGCAATGCACGGGCCACTTACGTTCATGGGAGGGCCAGGGGCCGACAATGTCCTTCCAGCGGGGAGCGAGAGCACGCTCGAGGCGTTTCTCCACTACCTGAATAAAGATGCCGAAGTGGCCGAGTTGGGCCCGGCGCCTGTCGTGCGCAGACAGCCCGATCCGCAGCGCCTCAAGCGACAATTCGACGAACTGGTCGATTTCACGCAGGACTTGTTGGCGCAGTCCGAGGAGACGCGGCGACAGTTCTGGTCCAAGGCCAGCCGCAGGTCGATCGAAGAATGGCAAGAATCGACCGCCTGGTATCGCAAGTATTTCTATGACCAGGTCATCGGCCGCTTCGTTGTGCCCAAAGAGCCGGCGAACCCGCGCACGCGCAAGATTTTCGACCAGCCCGAATTCACCGGCTACGAAGTGATGCTCGACGTGTTTCCCGATGTGTTCGCGTACGGCATTTTGCTCGTGCCCAAGGACCTGAAGCCGGGCGAGCGGCGGCCGGTCGTCGTTTGTCAGCATGGACTGGAAGGGCGTCCGCAGGCGGTCGCCGATCCGTCGGTGAATGACCACCATTACAACCAGTACGCGATCCAACTGGTGAAGCGCGGCTACGTCACTTACGCGCCGCAGAACCCGTACATTTTTCAGGATCGCTTTCGCGTCTTGCAGCGTATGGCCAACCCGTTGGGCCGCACGCTGTTCTCGATCATCGTGCCGCAGCACGAGCAGACGGTCGACTGGCTGGCCTCGCTCGATTTCGTCGATCCGAAGCGCATTGCCTTCTATGGGCTCTCGTACGGCGGCAAGACGGCGATGCGCGTGCCCTCGATCGTGGAGAAGTATTGCCTGTCGATCTGCTCGGCCGATTTCAACGAGTGGATCTGGAAGAATACCTCGGCCCGCAGCCCGTACAGTTACCTGCACACGGGCGAGTACGAGATGTTCGAGTTCGACCTGGGCAATACGTTCAACTACTCCGACATGGCCGGGCTGATCGCGCCGCGGCCGTTCATGGTCGAACGCGGCCATCGCGACGGCGTGGCCCCCGACGACACGGTGGCGTATGAGTACGCCAAGGTGCGGCTGCTGTACGCCGACCTGAAAATTCCCGAGCGCACGACGATCGAATTCTTCGACGGCCCACACACGATCCACGGCGTAGGGACGTTTGAGTTTTTGGATGAGCAGTTGGGCTGGACACCGACGAGCAAATGACGGATTTCGTGGTACATCGTCACAAATTCTGCTTAGAGCAACGATCGAGATAAGTTGGAGAGACGAATGTCACGCTATCGACGAGCATTTATCGTTGCCGCGCTTGTCTGCTCTGTTTCGAAATGTTCCGCAGGATTGGCAGGTGCCAATCTGAGCGAAAGATACGATCGCATGAACTGTTTCGAGCTACTCAAGGCGGCCGCCGCGGCGCGGTCCACCGAAGAGGCGGGGTTTCTCTTTTTCGCCGCGCAGGTTCGCTTCGAGATCGATAAACAAGTCTTTCCACCGCTTAAGACAGGCGGAGACAGCCCCGGGACGCTGCAATCCGCGCTTTCGATGAGCGTGGGAACGCGCGTCGCCCCGGCGCTAAAAAACGACGCGCGTGCCCAGGCCAAGGCCGCTCAGCTACTCGACAAATGGAAACCGTACCTTGGCGAAGACTACGAGCCCGGGTGGGAGCATAAGCCGCGAATGGGCCAGCCGGCGGCAACCGCTCTGGTGACGCGCGTCCATCAGAAGGCGATAAAGGTGCTGACTCCCAATACCAAGCTATTAGAAAATGCCGAGTATGTTCGATTGACCAAAGAGCGCAAGAATGCAGACTTGGTCATTCAGCGGATCGATTCGCAGACTCTTCCTGGCGCTCCGCGTACGCCTGAAGTCGCTATGGAATACGAAGATGCGGGCAATAAGCGTCTGGCTGCCGCTCTACGGATGCGACAGATTGAAGACGAACTTGCGCCCGAGATGCGCTGGCACGCCCAGGCCGGATGGAAAGCCGAAGATTATTTCCAGGATCCGGCCGTTATCGCACTCTGCCACGCCATTGAAGACAATAACATCAAGGAAATCGAGCGTGTGATTGCCGACGGCGCCGACGTTAGCGCCGTGGGAAAAGACGGCATGACACCGCTACTGTGGGCCTTTCCGGACCGCAAGCTAGACCGTTTCGCTTGCCTGCTCCGGCACGGCGCGAATCCCAACGTCTACATCGAGTCCGATTTTGGGCTGGGACAGCGAGCGTTCCATCCCCATCCAATCGGTGGCTCAACGCTTCTAGACCGGGGCTGCCACGGCGGGCAATCCGTCACGCACCTGGCCAGCCGCTCGCCGGTGATTGAATACTTGAAGTTGGTTCTCGCACATGGCGGTGACGCGGATCTGATCGACAAGAAGACCGGCGAGGCGCCGCTCGACATTGTTACGCAGCACGGTTTTCTCGACATGAAGGACCGCGTTGCGTTGTTGCTAACGAAAAAGCCAGAATTGAACCGCTTTTGCGAATATCATTTGACGTATCCTGCCATGGCGGCGGTCAAGAGTCAGCAGTTCGGCGCGGCACTCGTTCTACTCAAGGCCGGTGCCGATCCGCATTTGTACGAGCCAAATGGGGAACGAAAGCTGGTTCATTGGGTGCTCTTCGAAAAGAAACGCGTTCTCCAGTACCTTCCGCCCGACGGGGCTGCCGAATTTGATGCGCTTGTTGCTTGGCTTGCCCAGCAAGGCGAAACGCTCGATCAAGCGCAAGCGGACGAGGATCAGTGGGAAGTGATCTACAAAAAGGAAGGTCGCATGCGCGGCAGACAAAAAATCGTTACTGACCGCAAAGCGAAAGAAGCGGCGACTGGAAAGGACAGGCCGTAGAGAACCTTATCTCACCGGTGGCTACGTCCACAGCGCTCGCACGTCGCTCCCCCGGTGAAGGACGTGCGCAACCTCTCGACAGTCGTCCGACTCTGCCCCTCGCTGGCGCTTCGGGCTTGTACCGCATGGCGACGCAGGCGCCGGAGCATATCGTACGCAAACGAAGCGTGACGTATAAAACCGGCGCAACCCCTGCCCTAAGGCTGCGCCGGCGCCTCACGATATTCCTCTTCATCGACCAGGCCTGGCACCGTAGCGGTCGTCGGCCCACGCACGTTGATGTCGTGTACCAGGAACGCCTGGTCGGTGACGAAGTAGGTATTGAAGTCGGCCACGATCAGGTTGTGGCACACGGCCTTTCCGTGCATCTCGATGCTGTCGATCGGCAGCGGTCCGCTCGTGGTATGCAGCAAGTCGCCGGGTTTGAGCTCTTTAGCCATTTTCCAACCAACGCCCGAGACCCAGAACAAATGGCCGTAGGTGCAGCGAATCAACTCGCCATCGACAGCGATCTCGACGAGCTTGCGGACTTGGGGCCCCACGGTGGTGGCGGTTACTGGCTTATACGCCAACTCGCCGGAGTCGACATCTTGGGAAAGGACAAATTCGCCGACCTTGATATCCTCGATCGGTAGAGGTCCGCTCATGGTCCACACCTCGGTGCCGGGCACGAAGCACGAGTGGTAGCGGATCTGGTACTGGACGGGCGCCGTCCCGGAGGTGCGCGTCATGTAGCTGACCGGCTTGTTCGTCGGCGAGTACATCTCGTTGTATTGTGCCCACCACTCCCACCACAGACGCGGTTGCGGGGGCAGTGATTCTTCGGTGAGCGATTGCAGCGCGGCGCCAGCCCTTTTGTTCACTTGTTCCTGTAGCAGGTTGAACTGGGCCGTGTTTTGCGCCAGTTGCCGGTCGGCATTAAGGCTTTCGTCAACTGCGCCGAGGGGGCGCGGCAATAGGCCGTTTTCGCGAACGCTGATGCGCTGCACCAGCGCGCCTTCGGACACGAATGACAAGCTTTGAGACTGTCCTTCTTGGAAAAGCGACAGCCGATGCGCCGGGCGACCGTCGTCCAGGAAGAACGTGTCGAAGCGCGTTTCGATCGGCAATTGCATGTACGACAGAAGCATCGGCGCGTAAGCATAGACGGATCGCGACTTGAGCGCGTTTAATGCCTCGCTGCGGGTTTGGGGATCTTGGGCCAGTACGGCATGGCGAACGAGCGAGACGGTTGCCGGCTGCGCCCGTATCTCGGCCAGGCTTGCGACCACGGCACGACCTACCGCGGCCGAACTCAGGCCCGTCGCCGCCTCGAGCGCAGGAATCGCGCCGGGGTCGCGGATCGCCTTTAATTCTTTGAGCGCCTTCTCGCAGGCGGTCACACTGCCGTTCATGATGTCGTTCCGCATAGCGACCAGCCGCGGCACCCAAATCGCTGTTGCGGATCGAGCTTGGGCGGCTTTCGCGGCCAGCGCGGAGCTTTCGGCGACCGTGACGAAGCGCTCCCCATAGGGCACCAATTGCAGCGGGGCGCTAACTCGGGATTTGTCTGGCGACAGGCGATAAACGTTTTCGACGTGCAGACGCTCCTGCTCGGGCAGGTTGGCCTGCGCCGCGAATTCTGCGAGCCGTCTTTGATCTTGGGGAGATTCCTTCGAGCGGTCGCGCAGCCTGCGATATTCGCTCATCTTCGCTACCTGCTGCTCGTCGCGAGCAAGCTGGATCGGCTCGACCCATTGGTCGCCACGGCGGATTTCGCCCAACTGCCAATGGGCGGGGGCGTAATCGGGATCGGCCGCCAGGGCCCGGGCCAGATAGCGCGATCGCCCTACGAGATCGCCCGCCGCTTCAGCTTCGAGGGCCAGGCGCACGAGTTTCGCAGGCGTGATATCGGATTTGGTCGCTTCGCCAGCATCGCAGGGAGATACGCTGCATCCGAAGCCGGCCGAGGCAAGAAAGCAAATAGCGGTCGCGATCATTGGCCGCGACTTGCCCGTACCACACGCCGATCCCTGCGCTGGCCGCATCACTGCCTCCCCAGCCCCCGGGGCTGGCTAAGATCTTCGTTGCGACACCGCTGCTCCTCGTCTTGCTATCGCCGGTTCATCTTCGCCAGGCCGCACAAGCACGCGGTCACTTCGATGCGACGGCGACGCTTCGCTGGCGTTAATACGTACCACGCAAAGGTCGTAGTTCATAATTACAAATTCGTGAATCGCATGAGGTTACGGCGTCGTTAGCTTTGTCGCGCAGCACGGGCGTAATGGATTCGACCCTGCCGCCGTCGGTGCTGCTCGTTCCGGCTCTTCAATCCGCTAGCACAATTGCTCTTTCCGCGCTCTGCCGCTTTTGGTACTACACCGCCGTCGAATCTCCTTTCCCAATTCTCGTGTGCTCATTTTTGCGCTTGCGCCGTTTACGGCTGCGCGAGTTTGTGCGCCCGAGGTAGCTCGCACGTGCGGCCTGTCATCACTTCTTGACCGCACGACGTGGGAAAGACGAGCGTTCGGCTCACTTCTCGAATTTCGTTGGAGACGAGCCATGAAGCGGATGCTTCTCCGTTTGTCGGCATTGACCGCGGTCATGTCGCTGGGCACTTATGCCGTAGTCGAAGCGCAGCGCAGTCATCGCACCGCGCAAGCCGACGCCGCGGCAACGGCGGATAGTGATGCCACGACGGGCGAGCCCGCTCCTTTCATCGTCGATGAGCGCACGGTCAAGCCGATGCCGCAGCCGACGGTGCTCGAGACGGCCGCGGAGGAGTCGCCAACGCCGGCCGGCGGAGCCGCGCAAACTGGTGGTGCCGCACCGCCGGCCGGCGATCCGTTCACCGGTTCTCGCTGGAATTCGCACTATCCGCCCGAAGCGGCCGCGCCGGCCGACCGCGGCGCCCAATGGACGCCCGAGCCCGAAGATCCGCAAGCCATTCCGCCGGCTCCCGAAGCCATGCGCCGCTACGACGCGCAGCAGGCCGCGGGTCGGACCGGCCGCGGTGGCCGCGGCGACATTCGCCCGTTGACCTATGACGAAGGTGCGACAGCCGCGCAATCGCCAGATGACGTTGGCGAAGCGCGTGGCTCCGCGGCTGACGAACCACAGCCGACGCTGGCTCCGCCGCGCCCCGGCAATCCGTTTGCCGCAGTACCCGAGGCGCCAGCCAACGCGCCGCCGGAGGCTTCGTTCGATAATGCGTTGCCCGAAGAACCGGCTGCGTTGCCCGGCCAGCCCGAAGCAGAACCTGCGCCAGCCGCTGCGGCGTCGCGTTATAGCCGCGCCGCGCAACAGTCCCTCGAACCAGCCCTCTTGCCCGAGGGTTCGGACAACGACCGGCAGGCTTTTGCGCCAGCCACGGATGCGGGCAACTTTGCCCCGCCGGCCAACAGTCCGCGATCCGCCGGCAGCGCAAGCGCCGGCGAAGGTCAAGGCCGCCCAGGTGGACGCCATCTCGAAGGACCACAGGTGCCGCACCTGACGATCGAGAAAGTTGCCCCGACCGATGTGCAAGTCGGCAAGCCGGCCGTGTTCACGATTAAAGTGCGCAATACCGGCGCCGTCCCGGCGACGCGCGTCGAAATCCACGACACGATTCCCAAGGGAACGCAACTTCTGAGCACCACGCCGCACGCTGCCGAAGCGGCGGACGGCGAAGTGGTGTGGACGCTCGGCTCGCTCAAGCCGGCCGAGGAAACCACGGTACAACTGGAACTGATGCCCGTCACCGAAGGCGAGATCGGCAGCGTGGCGACTGTGCATTTCGCGGCTGAATCGTCGGTGCGCACGCTAGTCACGAAACCGGTCCTGACGATGGACGTGAAGAATGCGCGCGAAGTCCTCGTGGGCGAGGAAATCATCTTGTCGATCGCGCTCAAAAATACAGGTAGTGGCGCAGCCACGGGCGTCGTCGTGCGCGAGGTCGTGCCCGACACGCTTCAGCATCCGGCCGGCCCTGAATTGGAATACGAAGTCGGCACGCTCAAGCCGGGTGAGAGCCGGCAACTGGACCTGAAGATGCGCGCCGTCAAGGCGGGCCGGGTGCAGAACACGTTGTCGGCCATCGGCGAAGGGAGCTTGCGTGTCGACCAGGTTGCCGAGTTCGAAGCCGTGGCGCCGTCGCTGGCCGTGAAGATGGAAGGTCCGACGCGTCGCTATCTCGATCGCCAGGCTACGTATACAGTGACGATGTCAAACCCGGGTACGGCCACCGCCAAAGACGTTTCGCTGGTCACCTATTTGCCGACCGGCTTGAAATTCGTCGAGGCCAACAACGCGGGCCAATACGATCCGCGCACGCGCAGCGTGCAATGGTCGCTCGAAGAGCTGCCAGCCAACGAGACGGGAACCGTCACGCTGACGACCGTTCCGGTCGAGGTCGGCGAGCAGGTGGTGCGCATCGAAAGCTCGGCCGAGCGCGGTCTGGCGGCTCAGGACGAAAAGACGATCCTGGTCGAAGGCGTGGCCGCGATCAACTTCGAAGTCGTCGATCTGGCCGATCCGGTCGAAGTGGGCGGCGAGACCGGCTATGAAATCCGTGTCGTCAATCAAGGCACAAAGACCGCCTCGAACGTACAGGTCGTCGCGCTTCTGCCCGAGGAGTTGAAACCGACGTCGGCCGAAGGGCCGGCGCGCTTCACGATCGACGGCCAGCGGGTGCTGTTCGAGCCGCTGGCGCAACTCGCTCCGAAGGCTGACACGACCTATCGCGTGAAGGCCGAAGGACGCGGTCCCGGCGACGTGCGGGTGCGGGTGCAAATCATCACCGACGAAATCCGCACGCCGGTCACGAAGGAAGAAAGCACGCGCGTCTACACGGACGAGCAGTGAAGCGAGGAAATGCAGAATGCAAATTGATGAATGATGAGTGGGCTGGAGTCTCTTCGTTCCCCACTTATCAGTTTTTCTCCGTGTCTCCGTGCCTCCGTGGTGAATCTGCTTCCGCAGCAAGTGCCAGCGCTCCGTATACGACCATCTCTTCGCCCAATTGTGCGGGCAGAATCTGGTACGTGCCGCGAAATGGTGGAAAGACGTAGCGCTCGACCTCGGCACGCAGCGGCGCGAAGAATAGCTTCTCGCCCAACAATGATACGCCGCCGCCGATCACCACTGCGGGGGGCGATAGTAGCGTGATCACTTGTGCGATGGCCCAGGCCAGCGCGCGGCGCGATTCGCCGAGGCCGTCCAGGGCCAACTGGTTACCGGCCGCCGCAGCTTCGCCGATCGTCTTTGCCGTCAGTAGTTCCAGATCGTCGTCCGTGCGCGCGCTCAGGTCGGCGACGTCGGACGTTGCGGCCGTGGGAATGAGCCGTCGCACGGTGGCCACGATGCCCGGCCCCGCGGCGCGCGATTCGAGCGTTGCCTGCGAGTCGACGGCGTCTAGTCCTGGTCGCAAATGACCGATTTCGGCCGCGCCGTGCCCGCTGCCGCGATAGATGCGCCGGTCGACAATGAATCCGCCACCGATGCCGGTGCCGACCGTGATGTAAAAGATAGGATCATGACCGCGACCGGCGCCAAAGTGAGCTTCGGCCAGGCCCGCCAGATCGGCGTCGTTCCCCAGTACGGTCGGCGCGCCTAATTCCTTTTCGCACCAGTCGGCGAGGGGGAAATTGTCCCAGCCGGCTACCTGGTGACTCTTCACCGTGCGGCGTCCGTCGGCCGCCAATGGCCCGCCAAAGCCGACGCCGATTCGTTCGACATCGTGCGCCGCCACAAGCGGGCGAGCCGCGGCGCGGATTTGTTTGAGAATGCCCTGGGCGCCGTCTTCGATACGTACGTCGTGCCGAACAAGCTTCACGAGCGGCGGCCCGCTTCGCTTCCCCACGCCCAGTTGCAGCTTCGTACCGCCAATTTCAATGCCGAGGAACATGGTGGCTTCGGGAGATAAATGGAATCCTACGATTGCGCTCGCGAAATCTACCTCGCAGATACGGAGCAAGTTACCTTAGTTGGTCCCGGCGCGCAAGGCCGTCGCAGAAGGGGGCACACTTCGTGCCGGTTGCGTTACTTCGCGTCGCATCGCCAGATGAGCACGCTGGTATCGGCCGTAGCGATGGCCAGGAGCTTACCAGAATGCGAGAACACCAGCGATTTTGGCTCGGCATCCAAGTCCGGCAGTTCCGCGACTGTTTGTAGCCCTGGCAATGATAATATCCGCACGCCCGGATTATCGCCGCCGTAACCCGCGGCGCCGAAACGCCCATCGGGCGAGATCGCGACCGGTCCGGCGTGGCGACCCGGCAAAGCGGCCTGCCTTATCCGATTTCGATCCTGTGTGTCTAACAGCACAACCGGATGCTCATTCGTCCCCTGTTGGCCATACGATTGCGATAATTCCCACCGATTGTCGGGCGATACATCGACGCGTTCTCTCCGAATGCTGACGCCAAAGTGCCCACCCTGTTCTTGGCCTGTCGTGGTGTCGAATTCATAGGTGAAATCGCCCAGCGCCATATAGAACCTGGTCGCATCGGGCGAAAACATTCCGTCGAATAAATGCGGCTCGTTGCCGGCGGCAATCTTCTCCGGGTCCGCGGGCAGAGGGGCGCCGTCTGGAATCAGGCGAGTAGCCATCAATTCCTTGCCATCGGCGACATCAAGGCGACGCAGCTTCAAATCATCGCCCCAGGACAATAACGTCGTTCCATCCGGTGAGAAGGCCAGAGATCGGTGCCCTCCCGTGCGGCCGTGTCCAGTCGATCGCCAAAGCTCCTTGCCCGTGTCGGTTTGCCAAAGACGCACGGTGTTGTCGAGGCCTGAGGAGGCAATGATGCAGCCATCACGCGAAACGTCCATCGCGCGTATCCACCGCGCACCCGTCTGACCATCATCGTGGCGCATAACGCGCAGCTCGCGGGCGGTCGTCACATCCCACACGCGAATCGAAGCATCCTCGCTGGCCGTGATGAGCAGATCGTCGGCAGGCGAGAACTTCAGATATCGCGGATTGAGTTCATGTCCCGGCAGCCGACGGCCCAACCGCTCCCCGCCTGGCAGATCCCAGACGATCATGTTCGGGTGCGAGTCGCTTGTGGCAGCAAGCCGCTTGCCGTCGCGCGAAAACTGCACGTGCGTGAACGCGGCCCAGGGAACGTGGAACCGGTGTATCACTTTACCGCTGTCGGTATCCCATACGGCCACCCCGGCACGAACCTCCAGAGTGTAAATCGGCGCGGCCAGGAATTGCCCATCGCGTGAAAAAGCGACCGATTTTGGGTACCAACGGCCGACTCCTTCGACGCCCAAATCGAGAATCTTGTCGACGTTGGCGATGTCGACGATCGACACGCCCGGCCGGATACCTGCTACATCGCCGCCGGTTGCCAGCGATTGGCCATCTGGCGAGAAGGCCAAGGAAAGGATTTGACGACCCCGCGGCGGTCTTTTCGAGACATAGAATTCGCGCGGTTCCATCTTCGTTTGCCACTTCCATAATTGTGCCTTGCCGAACGTCGTACCAATCGCGATTGTCTCGCCGTCAGGCGAAAACACGAGCGCCTCGATGTTCGTTTTGTCGATGATTCGATGCGCAATGATCGATTGCGTCGCGACGTCGGAGACGGATAGGCGACGTTCGCCGTCGGCGAATGTGGAAGCTGCGATCGTGCGTCCGTCTGGTGAGACGGCTATGTTCTTGCCAAGAAATCCCTCGATATCCTGCCGCCAGCGCACTCGACCGGTGTCGGATTCGATCAGCGCTAGCCAGGTCGAGGAGGGCGGTTCATCGGGTCGCCATGTCAATCCTGGTGCCGCGAAGAATCGTCCGTCGGCGGTCGCGGCGGCGCACGTGAAGTATTCCCTTTCGGGATCGTACAAGCGCAGCGATCGCTCGAGCGTTCCCGTGTCGGTGTCCCAACGCTCGAGCCGACCGTCAGCAGTCAGATACGAAAGCACGTGCGTTCCTGGCAGGAAGGCGATCGCTTTGGCCTCATGCGTCGGCCGAAAGCGCTTTGTGCCGAGCCGACCGATCACGCCGCCCGGTAGCGGGTCGCCGTCGCTATCGACATTTGCAGATGGCGGGGCTGCCGCTTTGCTTGCGACTTCATCGGCAAGGACGTGCCGTTCGATGGCGACGACTGCGCACAGAAGCCATGCAAGGACGCCCGGTCGGAACACGCTGCCACCTCTCGGATGCGACAACGCTTTGAACAACTACTTGCTGCTCGCCGCCGGCGCGCCGTTCTTGGAATGACGCCCCTCATTATTGATGCGGGCGAAGACGTCGTTGAGCACCCAGTGGAAGACGCACAGGTGGATGCTCTCGACCATGCCCATGTCGTCCAGGGGGACGTGCAGGCCGGCTTGGGCCATGCTGCGGAGCTTGCCGCCGGCGAATCCGGTGAGGCCGAACGTCTTTAAACCGTGGCGATTGGCCCAATCGACCGCGGCCAGAACGTTGGGGCTGTTGCCCGATCCGCTGATCGCCAGGACCAGGTCCCCCTTGCTCCCATAGTTCATCAACTGCTGCACGAAGATCTGGTCGTAACCGACGTCATTGCCCACGGCCATGATCCAGCCGAGGTTATCGGTCAGGCTGAGGACCTTGAGCCGCTTCTTGGATTCGTCCTTGAGGTCCTTTTCGTGGAGGCTGCTTTTGCCCAGATCCTCGGCAAAGTGCGAGGCGGTGGTGCCGGACCCGCCGTTTCCGAAGATGAAGACGAACTTCTCGTTGTGCCAGGCATCGAAAATCAGGTCCGCCATCTGGCGAATCTCGGCATGATCGACGCGATCGATCTCCTTGTGCAGGCGATCGATGTACGGTCCGACTTCCAGCTTGGCGCCTAACATTGGCGGTCGTTCTCCCGAGGTGGTCGCGATCATATCGCAGGCGTTGTTCGAACAGCTTCAGTTTAATATCGCGGGCGGGACTGGACCAGCCGCAATCGTTGCCTGATCAGGCCAACAGATGGACTGGGGGTGTCAACGAGCCATTCGGCGTCAAGCTTCAGCGGCGGAACGGCCTCGGTTCCCGTGCCCGAACCGTCGACGGTGCTCTTGGCCGCCGTGGCGATTGTCGCGCTACTGGCGCGGTGGCGATAACAACACCCGAGCTTGCCGGACGATCGATCCTATGTGACGTGCTGAAGAGTGTCAGCGAGTGCACGGCAACATCACGAGGGCCAGCCGCTCGAGCATATCGTTGCGGACGAAATAGCCGCTATCCGTTTGCCTATAGCGCGCTTTGAGCAAGTCGTCGATAGCGCGCCGTTCGTCCTCTGATGCCGCGGTGACCTCCAGGTCGTCCTTGCTAATGACTGCCGGAGGATCGCGCAGGCACTCTTCGATCAATTGCAGCGGCGGTGTGTCAATTTCCGCCTGAGCCAAGGCCCGTCGTAACAATGGAAACTGCGTCCAGAAGTACGACGCGTCGTGAGCCACGACGGGATGGTTCTGCGGATTGAAAACTCCCTTTTCATCTCCCAGCGCGCGGCCGAAGGCATTGCTCGCTGCGACCTGCTCGCTGAGCATCAATTCAGGGTGTTGGAAGAGGCGCACATTGTTCCGTAGCGCGCGCGCAGGGTAGAGCCACAACGCGGCGAAAAGGACGACAAAAGCCGCCGTTGCCGCGAGGGTCTGCAATTCCAGCAGCACGACGAGCAGGTACGAAACGAGGAGCGATCCGGTCAGCAAGCCCATCTGCCAGCTCGCGAAGCTCGGCTTTGGCTCGAGCACGGCCGCTGACATTAATGCCAGCTGCACGATCGCCAGGTCACGGAAACTCTTGTTGGGCGCCCTCCACAGATAGAACGCGGCCTGGATCGACGATGCGACTAGAATGAACTTCCCGATGTGCATGCGAAGCCAATCGAAGCGGCCTTGCGACGGATCGCGAACGACCGCCGTGTACTTGATGATCCAGGTTTGCGTGTCGGCGATTCCAACAGTCGCCAGATAAAGCCCTGGCGCGATGCACGCTCCGACAATCATGCCCGCTATCGTCGCGCGCGGGATGCCGCGCAGATTCACCAGCACTACCAAGGCCAAGCCGATGCACAGGAACGAGAACCGGGGCGAAAAGAAGATCGCCACCGCCGCGCAAGCGGCCGCCAGAAAACCAGAGAGGAAGGGCCTTTTGAGATGACTTGCGGAAGTAATACGAAGCGTCAGATAAAGCGAGACGAACGCGAGCGGCATACCGACGATTTCAGGGCGCAGCGACCAATGCTGCTTGCGAAATGTCTCGGCATTGTAGGGAACGACCATCAGCGGAAACGCCAGCCCCCCGGCCAGAACGCCGATCCGCCAACCGTACAATCTTTCGCCCAAGAGAACCAGCATGGCGGCGGTCGCGAGCAACGACACGGTGCAGACGACCCGGCCGAACACCATGATTTCGGCGCTGAAGTCCGCGTTCCACAACCCGTACAATCGCAGTAGATACAGTGTCCCGGGCGAGTTGTGGAACAAGAAATCGGTGAACGGCCTTTCTCCGTGATGGGCGAGCCAAGCCGTGTGACAGTAATGCAACTCGTCGTGAGATACCGGCAGCAGAAACAATTGAGAGATCGCGAACAAGACCGCGGTCGCTCCCAGCACGATATAGGCAACTGCCCATAACTTGTCGCGCGTCGTGCGCCGCGACACGGTCGCGATGGCGTCCGCGACGGATGATTCCGGGGCCATCGATTCTTCTATCCGAGTGGGCGATGTCGAGGCGATGGCGAAACAGACCGGCCGTGGGAGCGATCCGAAATGGCCTGCCGAAGGGCGTGCATCGCAGTATCAATGAGGTCTGTGGCGAAGTCAACATTTCCGGCTGCACGGCGGCCGCATGGCCGGGATATGGTGACTGGCTCTTTTGCGGCGATTCTCGCCTTATTTTGAGCACTCGGCGATGTGTGAGCACGTCAACAATTTGACCGGCTACGAGTTCCCTGACCAATCGGTAGCGAAGGGCTTGGCGAAGGAAGTCTCGCCGCGCTGATTTGCGTGTGTTGGATGTTGCCTGCGGTGGCGGGGACAACGCCGCATTGCTTACCCGCCACGCGGTTCACATTGGATTTGAAATACACATTCGACGGTTGTGACGACCTGCTAGCTGAGCGGCCGGGGGCGCCAGCGTGCGCACCGGTTCTGATGAGAATCCCCGCGGGAGAATGCGCGTTCTCCATCGAGCCCAGAAATCGGGGTTTATTACTACGGATATAGTTCGTAAGATTCCGCTCCCCAGCTTATGCCCCGACGGAGAGCGTGGTCGGCCTTTGTCAAGGAGGATACGCAATGGCTTTACGCTCGTGGCATGTGCCGCTAGCGGCGGTGGCCTTGGTGTTGCTCAGCGGCGGTGTACTTCCTTTGAACGCTCAACAAAGCGCGGCGCGCGTTCAGCAGACCTTTAGCCCTGGACAAATCGATACCAGCGCCTGCCGCGTATTTATTAAGGTGGGCAAAACCGGGCTCGGCCATGAGCACGGCGTAGAAGGTCGTCTCAAATCGGGATTCTTGAACCTGGGGGCAACAACCAACGCAGGACAGATCATCTTCGATATTGCCTCGTTTCAAGCCGATACGCCTGCGGCCCGGCAATACGTCGGCCTTGCTGGTGCCACGGACGCCGACACGCAACGGCAAGTGAATGCCAATATGTTGGGGCCGGACGTACTCGATGCGCGCCGTTTTCCCACGGCCACCTTTCGCGTCAATACGATTCAACAGCTCCCGGCCGACCGTCCCGGAGGATCGCCGAAGTATCAGCTGGACGGTGATTTCACGCTGCACGGAACGACGCGCCCGGTTCGCATTCTGGCCGAATCCTCTGCCCCATCGGGACACGTCCGCCTGCATGGCAGCTTTAGCATCTTGCAGTCGGATTACGGCATCACGCCATACAGCAAGGCCTTCGGCGCGATTGGCGTTGCCGACAGCTTGACGATTTGGGGCGATCTGTGGATGGCAAGTGCTGCGGGGACCTCGCGATGATCACCGAGCGCCGCGTACAGCCCGAGCTGATGGATCAGCCGGACCTGGACCCGTTGATGCACGTTGCTGCGCTCGACGGTTTACGTCGGATCAACCTGGTCAGCCGCAGTGCAGCGATCTTATGGCCCGAAATCGAGCAGTTGGCTAGGGAAGTAGCGCCGCGGCCATTGCGAGTTCTCGATATTGCCTGCGGTGGCGGGGATAACGCCGCTTCGCTTGTCCGCCACGCTGTCCGGGCCGGCCGTGAAGTACACGTCGACGGTTGCGATGTCAGCGAGTGCGCCCTTGAAGTGGCCCGTCGGCGCGTCGATCAATCAGGCGCGAACCAGTCGCGCTTCTTTCCTTTGAATGTACTCGTCGATCCACTCCCCGCCGGCTACGACGTGATTACGACATCCTTATTCCTGCACCATCTCCAGGAGCAGCAGGCCTGCGACTTATTGCGCCGCATGGCCGCGGCTGCCGGCCGTGCGGTGTTGGTCTGCGATTTGCATCGCAGCTGGCTGGGCTACGGCCTGGCATGGGTCGGTTGCCGGCTGTTGAGTCGCTCGCCGATCGTCCACGTCGATGGTCCCCGCTCCGTCGAAGCGGCCTTTGCCATCGACGAAATTGGGGCGCTGGCCGCGCGAAGCGGTTTAACCGGTGCGCTGATCTCGCACCATTGGCCGCAGCGTTGGCTGCTCGCGTGGAGGAAGCGTTGAACGTCGCCGCGACTATCTCTGCGACCGGTGCTGCCGCACAGAGCTGGGAAGCGATCGTCATCGGCGCCGGTCCGGCGGGTTCGATCGTTGCCCGAGAGTTGGCGCGGCGGGGAGCCGCTACGCTGTTGGTCGAGCGGCAGGCGTTCCCACGTGCCAAAGTCTGCGGTGGGTGCCTTAACGGTCTGGCTTTGGCCGCGTTGAAATCTTTGCAACTGGAACAGGTGCTTGGCGCTGCGCAAGCTGCGCCGACCAGACAGCTCATGATCCATTCGCGGCAACGATCAGTAACCCTGGAGCTGCCGGGCGGCGTGGCCATCCAGCGGGCGCCGTTCGATGCGGCCTTGGCGCGCGCCGCCATTGAGGCTGGCGCTGCTTTTTTGCCCGAGACGACTGCCACGGTCGCAGCTGGTGATCCGCCGGGGGCCGCCTGCCGTACGGTCGCGCTCACGCAGCGCGATCGCGAGATGCATCGCGCGCACGCCCGATTGGTCATTGCCGCCGATGGGTTAGGGCATCCCAGCGTCCGGCACATGGATGCTTTCCAGAATTGTACAAAGGAAGCCGCGCGCCTCGGCTTGGCATTATCGATGGAGGGGCCGCGCGACGTGTACGGCGTGGGCACCATTCACATGGCCGTGGCCGAAGGGGGCTACGTCGGCCTGGTGCGAACGGCCGATGGCCGCTTGAATGTCGCCGCGGCCGTCGATTCGGCCGCGTTGCGAGCCGCTGCCAGCCCGGCCCATTTTGTGAATCATATTCTGCGCAACTCTTGCCTGCCGCCTCTCTGGGATGCGGGGGGGGCCATGTGTCGCGGCACGTTGCCGTTGACGCGTCACAGCCGACGGCTGGCGCACGAACGCGTCATTTTGCTCGGCGATGCGGCTGGATACGTCGAGCCATTCACGGGCGAAGGGATGGGCTGGGCCATGCGGTCAGCCGCGGCCTTGGCGCCGATTGCCATGCAGTTGCTGAACAGTTGGGAAGCACCACGCGTGCAGGCCTGGGAGCGCGGCCAGCGATGGGAAATGGCCCGTGGTCAAGTCGCATGCCGCATCGTTTCCGAAGTGTTACGGCGGCCACGCCTGGTGCATTTGGCGCTCGCGGCCTTGCAGAAAGTACCTGCAGCGGCCCGTCCGATCGTGCGGCGCATTCATGGGGCAGATGTCTCGTGGGAAACAGGTGCCTTATGAGTGTCATGATTACCGGGCTGGGCACCGCCGTGCCGGAGCATCAGATCGAACAGGAAGACGCCGCCGAGCAGGCGGCTCGAATCTGCTGTCAAACGCAGGTGCAGCAGCGGCTTGTGAAGGCGCTCTATCGTCGCGCCGGCGTACACACGCGTCACAGCGTCGTGCTCGAATCTGACACCAATGGTCGCCCGGCCGAACAGAGCTTCTACAAGCATACGGCTCTGGGACCGACCACCGCCGAGCGCATGGTTGCGTATCAGGTTCACGCGGCGCCGCTGGCCGCCGATGCGGCTCGTGCGGCCCTCGAGAGCGCTGATGTTGCAGCAGCTGAAATTACGCATCTGGTGACCGTTTCGTGCAGCGGCTTTTTCGCGCCCGGTTTCGACTTGTCATTGTTCGATAGCCTGCCCCTGCCCGCCGACACGACGCGCACGCACGTCGGTTTCATGGGTTGCCATGGGGCGCTGAATGGGTTGCGCGTTGCCCGCGCTTTTGCCCAGGCCGATGCCGAGGCCTGCGCCTTGGTGTGTGCTCTGGAGTTGTGCAGCCTGCACCACCAATACGATTGGGACCCCGAGCAGATCGTGGCCAATGCCCTGTTCGCCGACGGCGCGGCGGCGGTGGTCGTACGTCGCGGTGCCACCAACGACGGCGCGTGGCAGGTGGTTGATCAGCGCTCGGCCGTGATTCCAGGAACTGCCGAGCTGATGAGCTGGCGGATCGGCGACCATGGTTTTCAAATGACTCTCTCGGCGCAAGTGCCGCAAACGCTCGACAAGCGGCTGCGCCCCTGGCTCACGGCGTGGCTGGCGGAGCACGATCTGTCGATCGACAAAATCGGCTCCTGGGCGATCCACCCCGGCGGCCCGCGCATCTTGGAAGCCTGCGCAAGCGCCATTGGAATCGCCGAAGATGCCTTGGCCGATTCACGTGCCGTGCTCTCCGAGTTCGGCAACATGTCGTCGCCGACGATACTTTTCATTCTCGATCGTATGCAGCGCCGCGATGCGCCGCAGCCATGTGTGGTTCTGGCGTTTGGGCCGGGGTTGGCGATCGAGGCGGCTCTTCTTCGCTAAGGAATTTCGTTCGAGAAAGGATTTCGCCCCATGATTGTTTGCCCGACCGTCCGCCAGCGAGACATTCGCACGCACTACAATCTTTCCACGCTGTTCTATCGCCTCCTGTGGGGCCGTCACATTCACCATGGCCTGTGGTCCGGCGACGAATCGGCGTCTGTCGCTCAGCAGCAATTGACTGAGACGCTGGCCCGCGAGGCTGGGATTCGTGACGGCGAGCGCGTTTTGGACGTCGGCTGCGGGATGGGCTCGTCGTCGATCCATCTGGCTTCGAAACTCGACTGCCAGGTAACGGGGGTCACGATTAGTGCCGTGCAAAGGCGCTGGGCGCAATGCGCCGCGGGCTGGCATGGCGTGGCGCGTCAGGCCCGGTTTTTGTGCGACGATGCCGAGCAAGTTGCGTTTCCGCCGAGTTCGTTCGATGTGGTGTGGAGCATCGAATGCACCGAGCACTTATTCAATAAGTCTCGCTTCTTCCGTCGCGCCTCGACATGGCTGCGGCCCGGCGGACGCGTGGCCATCTGCGCATGGCTGGCCGCCAACACCGAGAACCGCGAGGCGGCACTGCGCGTGCATCGCGTGTGCGAAGGATTCTTCTGTCCCTCGCTGGGAACAGTAGAAGATTATCAGCGCTGGTTCACCGCAGCCGGCCTGACCCACTGCCGCTTCCTCGACTGGACCTCGGCCGTGACGCGCACCTGGGAAATCTGTCGGGATCGTGTACGAAGAACGGGCGTCCGTTGGCTGGCGCGGGCCGTTGATCGGAACCAGGTGATGTTTCTGGATCGGTTCGAAGCGATTCTACAGGCTTATCAGACCGGCGCGATGCAGTACGGATGCTTCATCGCCGAGCGGCCCTAAACGACGAGATCGCATGGATGCGACGAGCAGCAGGGATATTTTTCGGCCTGGCCACGCACGGTTTATTCGCGGCAACCGTGTGGTATTTATATTTTTTTCTGAAGGGGGACGCCGAAGTTGCTCCGGCGCGCGGCAGCCTGGGGATCGACGGTTTCCTGGCGCTTCAATTTGCGCTCCCGCACAGCGTCTTATTGCTCCCCGCGGTGCGGCGACGGCTGACCCGCGCGATTCCCGCGCCGTTTTATGGTTGCTTTTACTGCGTAGTGACGTGCGCAAGCTTATGGCTGATTTTTGTCGCGTGGCAGCCGCACTCGACCGTTCTTTGGCGCGCGACGGGGCTCGGCCAAGGTCTCGTGACAGCGGCGTTCTTAGGTTCCTGGGTGGCGCTGTTTTACAGTCTGCACTTGACGGGGCTTGGCTATCAAACGGGCTGGACGCCATGGTGGCATTGGCTGCGCGGCCGCCCGCAGCCGCCACGAGCCTTTGAGCCGCGCGGCGCCTACCTGTGGTTGCGCCATCCCGTCTATTTGAGTTTCCTGGGCCTGATCTGGTTCACGCCCACGATGACGGCCGATCATGCCGTCTTAACGGGTGTGTGGACTACCTACGTCTTTATTGGTAGCTGTCTGAAGGACGCCCGGCTCCTTTTCTATCTCGGCGACCGCTATCGCACGTATCAGGCGGCCGTGCCGGGATAGGCGAGCTGGTCGCGGCTATCGTCGACGACCCGCATCGGGGAACAGCGGGCTCCTCAGCCGCATTGCCGGTGATGTCCCGGCGGTTGTACCGGAGACACCGAAGCTTCGCGAACGACGCTAATCGGTCAAAGCCTGGGCAGTTCATCGCCATGCGTGGCGAATCTTTAGCCGTTCCATCGGGCGCATTGCACTTCATCGCTCGTGATGTCCAATAGTCCGCGCTAGCCAGGTCTATCGGCATTCAATTTGCTGGGTTTCACCGGCCTACAAAAGCATCGAAATGCAGGAGCCATTATGCTGACCAGGCAGCATCCAGAAGCCCGGGTTTCGAGGAACGCGAAGGGGATCCGAATCCGCTTAGGTGACAGTGGTCGCAGCAATGGCCACGCGCTTGGATTTACCTTGGTGGAACTTCTTGTCGTGATTGCGATCATTGGAATCTTGATCGCACTTTTATTGCCGGCGGTGCAGGCGGCACGTGAAGCCGCGCGCCGTGCTCAGTGCCTGAACAACCTCAAGCAACTGGGACTTGCCTCCCTGGGTTTTGAGAACGCGCAGGGTGGGCTTTCTCCACGCAGAACAATCTACAACCACAATGCGACAAACACCGGCATTTCAGACCTCATGGGACCGGCGCGCCCGCATGGTGGATGGGGAACATTTTTGCTGCCATACTTGGAGCAGTCGAATATTTCAGCAAGCTACGATCTGCGGTATGACTGCTTCGATCCGATAAATGCGACTCTTGTCGCGACAAACCTGCCGGTCTTCATCTGTCCCTCGACTCCGACAACAGAGCGGGTCATTCCTCTGTCCAGCGCAGCAACTCAGCCATCCTTGCGATACGGGACCGACGGTGGGATAACCTACACGGTCAGTGGAGCGGTGTCGGACTACGAACAATCGAATGGCTTCTTTATGCCCACGACCGGATATGGGGTGGGCTTCGCAAGCAACCTATACGTTGCGCCCGATAACGCGAACCAACATAATCCAACCGTCGACAATTCAAACTCTCCCCTCTCGAAAATCAGCGACGGAACTTCCAACACCATGCTGCTGGCGGAACAAGCGGGGCGCCCTCAACACTACATCCTCGGCTCACTGCAAGCGACGGATCAGTCGTCCGGTTCACGCGGAATGTGGGCGGGCCAGACTTCCTGCGCCTGGTATATTTACAGCGCCGACGCAACATTGAATTCAAACACCAATAAGACTGCCGGTGATGCGCTCACCTGCACGATAAATTGCGATAACAACCAGGGAATCTACGCGTTTCATCCATCGGGAGCGAACATGCTCTTTTGCGATGGTTCGGTGAGATTCATCAATACCTCACTGAGTGGCCGTGTTTTTGGCCAGATCTGCTTGCGAGACGACGGCGAGCAGTCTGCGCTGGGCAATTAGTCGCATGAGTGTACCGCAGATTTTATCATGGCGACCCCTCGTATTAGGGCTGCTTGCGCTAATGTTGGCCGGTTGCCAGCGGGCAGCGGCTCCCATTGGTCCAGAGGCGTTCCCCACGCGCGGTCAGGTAGTCGTGAAGGGAAAGCCTGCATCGGGAGTGCGTATTGTTCTAAATCCCTTTCCCGACGTGGCGAGCCCGAAATTTCTACCGTCGGCCATTACTGATGAGAATGGAGGCTTCAAAGTGAGCACATACTCAGCGGGTGATGGCGCGCCGGCCGGTGAATATGTCCTGACTCTCGAATGGCCAGTGGCGAAAAAAGCAGATGACGACGAAAGTATTGTCGTAAAGGACCGGCTTCAGGGGCGGTATGCCGTCGCGGCAAAGTCCAACTGGCGAGTGCGGATCCATGAACAGGACAACATTCTGGAACCAATCAAAATACCTTGAATGGCAAAAATCAGCCTGACTACTGCTTTCAAAATAGCAATTCCGTGCCGAAAACGCCCGTACCGCGAGTCGCGATCCATGAGGGCGAGAACGCCATCCCCGCCCAAGCAATTTGAAACGCTGATAATCCTTGTGGGAGACAGATTTCGATGCCACTAAGTCCCGTTCGTCGCATACTGATTATCTCGGCTTTACTCGCGATCAGTTTCGCTACCGCCAAGGCGGCTGAGCCACCTGTTGTCCGCTCGAAGCAGTCGGGTACATGGTCCGACAAGGAAACATGGGAAATCGGTCGCGCGCCAATGAGTGGAGACGTAGTTGTCATTCGCGCAGGTCATCATGTTACCTACGACGTCAATGAGCCTCGCGAAACCATTCGCGTCGTGCAAATTGCTGGCGAGTTGGAGTTCGCGCGCGATCGGAATACTGTACTAGACGCGGGATTGATCACGATCACGGCTAGCGAAGAACCCACGGAGGAAGGGTTCGATTGCCACGCAGTGATGGAAGAGATTTCCGAAGGTAAATCTCGGCCGGCGCTATTTATCGGCCGACCAGGGGCACCCCACCCCGCGCAATTCACGGCGGTGATTCGTTTGCGGTATCTCGAGGGAATGGACAAAGTTTCTTGCCCTGCGCTTGTGTGTTGTGGTGGGCGGATGGAGTTGCACGGCACGCCTATGCCTCGGACCTGGGTCAAATTGAAGCGAGGGGTAGAGCCTGGAGCCACTACCTTGGCTTTGGCCGAGAGCGTTGAGGGTTGGAAAGAGGGAGATAATATCATTGTGACAAGCACGCATCGGCAGCGCGACCGCCAAGGGGCCGACTTCCTGGCCGGTGCCGAAACCGAATTGAGGACTATCGCCGCTGGCGGCGAGCGAAATGGTGGACGTGGACGAGGCGAAGGGGGAAATCGCGGGAATGGTGCATTCCGACCTGCGTCATCGGGGCGCGATTTCACGGGAGGCTATGCGATTTCCCTCGATCGACCGCTAACGTACGCTCATTTCGCCGATGACGAGCATCAAGCCGAAGTGGCGAACCTGACTCGCAATGTCGTAATCGAATCCGCCGATCCTGATGGGGTTCGCGGGCATACGATGTACCATCGGGGATCGGCGGGATCAATCTCGTACGCAGAATTTCGTCACCTGGGCAAACGCGACGAGTTGGGCCGCTACAGCATCCACTTCCATCTGTGCGGCGATACGATGCGTGGTAGTTCGGTAATTGGTGCGTCAATTTGGAATAGTCACAACCGTTGGATCACGATTCACGGAACGGATTCGTTGGTGGTCCGCGACTGTGTCGGTTTTAAGAGTGTCGGCCACGGCTACTTCCTCGAAGATGGAACCGAGGTCAACAACATCCTCGACCATAACCTCGCCGCGTTGGTGCTGCCCGGAAAAACGCAGAGGGACCAAGTGGCACCATTCGATCTTAATCGTGGAGCAGGTTTCTGGTGGTCGAATTGCCAGAACCAGATCACTCGGAATGTGGCTGTCGAATGTGCCGAATACGGTTACCGATTCGATTGCAAGAAGACGGACACTTACGATCCGATTCGTCCCATTCGCCAGCCCGACGGGACCGTCAAGGATCAAGATACTCGGATTCTGCCGTTCGTTCGCTTCGAGGACAATGAAGCGCACACTATGAAGTTCTTCTGCATGAACCTGCGAGGCGTCACGCGGCCGGTGGGCGGCGGCCTAGATTTCCCGAATCAGAACCAGACGCTTGCACGAGAAGCGGCCGAGGCAATGCCCGAACCAGGTAAGCCGTTCTGGATACGCGACTTCAAATGCTGGGAAGCTAACTGGTCACTGCATCTGGGAACGACAGGTGTTTTTGTCGATGGCCTCGATACGTTCCGTTCGGACGTCGCCATTTGGCGTTCGATCATGGATCGGTCCGGATTTCGCCGTTTGACTTCCAAAGAGATGCGAGTCAACGACATTCACAATCCCCTCAGTATGGGCTTTCCTGACGAGAACGAGTACACCAACGACAACGCGACGGAAGGCCCCACGCCACGGCGAGCGAATCGCATGGGAGGCGTATCCAGTTTTCGCGATGAAATGCCACCAGTGACGATCATTACAAGCGCCGTGCGCGACGGGAATCTCGTACAGGTTAGAGGTTCGGTAGCTGACACCAGTGACATCAAACGGGTGACCGTGAATGACCGCCCTGCACGTTCGACGCGAGGTGCTTTCGCGGAGTGGGAGGTCTTTCTAGACATTCCGGCTGCTCAGCCTGTCTCACTCATCGCCATGTCGGAAGACATAGTTGGGCATGTTGAGCAAACTCCGCATCGAGTTCGTTTGGAAGCTTCGTCGATTTCTTCTTTGCCTGATGACTCCAAACCCGTGGCCGTCCCCAATGCGGTCGGTCAGAGCCGATAAGCGTTAAGGGCTACGCCTCGGCGCGCCGCATCACCTTGTACACCGTGCCGGCCGTCCAGGGCTTGCCCTGGATCGTTCTCCGCTTCATGCCGTCGAGCCGACTGCAATCGCACGCAGCGACAGCTTCTCGCGGCCTCGCCATCCACGATGTCCGGGAGGATGAAATGATACTCGGCGTTCGACAGCCGGCGGCGCTCGATGAGACCCGCGGCACGGCCGCGCTCCATCGCCAAGAGTCCGGCCGATTGTGGATTCGGTAGCGCAAGCCACTGGATCTCTGGAAACGAGGAAATGAAGGAAGTCATTGCGGGTGCCAGTGCGGTTGGCCCGAGCAAGGCGCGTGTGGTGGAAAACTGAACCACCGTTATGCGGGTTGCCGGCCGGTTCGGCAAGGAGGTATGATCCGGCAAGGAGATGATCAACCCATCGTGTGCACTGGCTGCCGGTTGATTCACACTCTCACCAGGCGGTCCAGCCGCCATCGATGATGAGGTTGTGCCCCGTGACGTAGCTGCTGGCGTCGGTGGCGAGAAACACCACGGCTCCCTTGAGTTCGTGTGCCTCACCCATGCGTCGCATGGGTGATTTTTCGGCGAGCCGTGCTTTGAGTTCCTGCGGTACGGCAGGAGCTGGAAAAGGACCGGGGCTAAGCGCATTTACGCGTACTCGGTCACGTGCCCAGTAGACAGCCAGGTGCCGGGTCATTTGCAAAATGCCCCCTTTGAGCGCGTGATACGCGACCGGACTTGCTGCGCCGGGTGCATAAGCGTCGGGGTAAGAGGCGACCAATCCATACATCGAGCCGAGCATGATGACGCTGGCCGGCGCGCCACGCGCAACCGCCTGATCGCGCACCATGCGGGCCAACAGGAAATAGCCAGTCGCATTCGCCAGTTGCCGAGTGAACTCTTCGCCTGTGCAGGTCGTCAAATCCGCCTTAACGGGCTCATGCCCGTTGTTTACTAACACATCGATAGGGCCACACCGGGCGGCGATCGCTGCAAAATCGTCGGCCAGGCGGTCGACCGCTTGATGATCGAGCGGCATGCCGTGATGCCGTGCCCCGCCGCGGAACGGCAATTGGCCAGCGGCGGCTGCCGCGCGATCCGCTTCGCGGCTGGTGACGACGACGCTCGCGCCGGCTTCGGCCAGCGCGCGGGTCAGCGCTCCGCCTAAGTGTCCCGTTCCGCCAGTGACGAGGGCCGTGCGGCCTGTCAAGTCGAACAGCGATTGAATACTTGGCTCAGCAGTCATCGGGCCTCGCGATCAACTCGCCGCGGTGGATACCCAACCGGCGGTTTCCAGGGATTTGAGGATGGCCAGGTTAACTCGCAACGTCTGCGCTCCCTCGTCCAAGGTGCAAAGGAGCGGACTGCGCCGCTCGATCGCGTCGCAGAAGGTATGCAGTTGTGTGGCAAATAAGTCGTCGCGTTCGATCGGCGCGCCGGCCTCGTCGTGCCAGGTGTTGCCGGGCTCGACCATCCACCGCCAGCGGTTCTCGTGCAACTCGAAGCGCAGCGTGCCGCGCTGGCAGACCACGGTGATCGTAAACTCGTTGGGCGCCTGGTACTGATTCAGACTATAGCAAGCCGTGATTTCGCCGTGGCGCGCAAGCACGTGTACCGTATCCTCGACGTCGACGCCGGGGACGACCGCGTGCCGTGCATCGGCCGCCACTCGATCGATCGGCCCCACAAGCCATTCGCCCGCATTGACCAGGTGCGTGAGAGCATCTTGAATCGCGCCCCCGCCGGTCGCCCGATCGCGATAGTAGGTGTCACGGTAGGCAGGCCGATAAAAGGGGAAATCCTGACCGGCCATGGCGACGAGCTCCACCGGCCGGCCGAATCTTCCTTCAAGAATGACCTCGCGCATGGCGGTAAGAGTGGGATTCGCGCGAATCACATATCCAACGCCTGCCACAATGCGGCGCTGCTGGACGAGTGATTGCAACTGGCCAATACCGGCCTGGCTGGTACTTAGCGGCTTTTCGATCAGCAGATGAATTCCGCGGTCTGCGAGTTGCGTGGCGATGGCGACGTGCAGGTGCGCGGGAACGCAAATGACGGCCGCCGCAGGCGCCGCGGCGATCGCCTGCTCGAGACTGTCGTATGTCTCTGCGATGCCGTACCGTACGGCGACCGCATCGCGCAGCGTGGTGTTGATATCGAAGCAGGTGACTGCGAATCGCCCGAGGCGCTGCGCGCAACGTAAATGTCGTTCGCCAATCGATCCGAGACCAATGATGAGCAATCGCGGCGTGTTCAAGCCAGGCCTCGTGACTTGGATAGGGGCGTTTACGACGAGCCCGGTTTCAGGCGATTCTCGAAGCGGAAACCCAGCGGAGCGAATTGGGCCTGGATATTCTCCAAGCCTCGTTTGATCGTCACGATGTCAGCATTGTGAAACAAGAGCCGCGCCCCCATTTCGAGAGCCTGTCCGGCCTGCTCGGGGGTGCCGACGGTGCGGGCCCAGTGCTTGCCGGTGTTGCGCGCGGCGGCGGCGATCTTTTCCAGCGCCTTGCTGATTTGCGGATGATCGAACTCGAGCGGAAAGCCGCCCAGGATCGAAAAATCGGCCGGACCGAGCAACAAGGCATCGACGCCGGGCGTGGCCAAGATTTCCTCGGCGTGTTCGATGGCGCGCTGGTCCTCTAATTGGATCAGGATAAACGATTCACGATTGGCGTGTTCCAGGTATTCCCGCATCGCCGCGGCGGTGTACAGAGCATCCGCACTGCCGCCGTCGAAGCCGCGCGTGCCAAGCGGCGCGAACTTCGACCAGCGTACGACTTCAGCGGCTTCTCGGGCGTCGTCACAGCGTGGATACATGATCGCCTGGGCGCCCATCTCTAGAAGCCGCCCCATCCGCATAAACTCCCCCTTGGCCGGCCGTGCCACGATGTCAGATGTACCGACACGCGCCGCTCGCATTAGCTGTCCAGCCGTTTCCACGCTGTAGCCATGATGCTCCAGGTCCATCCACAGGCCGTCGAAACCCATCAGGCTCGCCAGCTCGAACACCGAAGGATCCGTCAGGTGCAATTGCGTACACAACGCCGGCTCATTGCGCGCCAACTTGGCTTTGATCTTGCTCGTTCTCATCAATGACGTTGCCTCTGCAAATCGGAGCGAGGGAGCCATCGAACTCAGGCGACGGCATGACGTGCAACCGGTAATGCGGACTGCCCGGTCCTGATCAAAATATGCAAGACCGCCGTCGAGGCCGCAACCTGAACGTCGGCATCCGCGTCGTGCAAGAGTTGGACAAGCGTGTCCAAGTCAGCGGCGGTGCCATTAATTCCCAGGGCCGTCGCCGACTCGTATTTCTCGTCGTTTCTGCCACTGCGCAGATAATCCAGAAGGGCCGATTTGAAGGCCGAAACATTCTCACGCGCGGAACCGGTGACAAACGCGGCGCTGACGAGGTACTTTCGGCTTGATGGGCTGGCTTCAGCAATCGCCGCAGCGGCAATTCTCTTTATGATTCTCGGCGGAAGGTCTTCGCGCAGGTGGCGCAGGGCATAGGCGGCAACGCCGCGGATATTCGGATCAGGATTATCGAGGAGATCGGCCAACCGCTCGAGATCCTGCCGGTCGCCGGACATCGCGAGCAGCCAACGCCCGTGCGGCCTCGCGGCGGTAGGCAGACGTTCCATAGCGCCCTCGTATTGCGAGCGATGTGCAGCGTCGACGCGATACTTCAGTTTGGCGAGAGACTCAGCTGCACTTGCCGCATCGGGGCTGTGAGGGCTAAGGCATATCGCACAGAGCCGATCGACGTGCTGGGCTCGTCCGGCAGCGGTTGGTTTCGCTCTGGCCAGTACGCGCCAGATGCAAATCCGCTGCCCAGGAATGTCACCGTCCCGCTCAAGCGCTCGTTCGTAGATCGGCAGCACCGTGTCGGTGAAGCCAAAAAGGATGAGCGACTCCGCCGCGTGCAAGCGAACGTAGGGAGAGGGATTGGCGAGCGAATTCTGGAGCACCTCCAGTGCGCGTGCTTGTAGTTCACTGGGGCCATTCGTCGCCCGATCCGCGACTTCAGAGACGGGGTTCTCTTTCATAAGTCCTTGTCGTAATCCTCGATTGACCGTCATAGCTGCGTGGACGCTAGGGCGCTCAGGACAAGAAAGGCGAGGGCCACTGCCCAAGACGGATTGGTTCGCGAAAAACGTCGATCCCGAATCGCCGTTCTAAAGTGGCGACGTATCAAACTGACTGCCGACTTAATGATTTCCGTTGCGAATGCCTGAGGTGCCTTTGGCCGGACCAAGCGTTTCGCCGTTGCTCAAACTAAGTTCCATGACGCGCTCGGTGTTATCGTCGATCGCGCGATCACCGCGGCGCATCTCATTCAAGAAGGCGACCGCTTGGCGTCCCGTTTCCACCTCATCCACGACGACTGACGTGATTCGTTGCGTGAGCGCTCCCTCACGAAGTGCTCCACCGAATCCGATGATCGACACATCTTCCGGCACGCGCAGGCCCAGCCTAGGCAGCAGCATGTACAACATTTCAGCCCACGGGTCGAACGAGGCAAATATGGCCGTCGGTGGATTGGGGCGAGAGAACCAACGTTGCAAAGATGGCCAGACGTCCTGTTCGCGACGTTGCAACCACGTACCCTGAATTCCTTCTTGAACGGCTAATTGCGGTGGTTCACAGATCAGTTCATCAGGGATGCCACTGCCAACGGCAGCCAGAGCTTCACATAGCCCGTTTTTGAATTTCTGGCCCGTCGTCCCTGCACTCGACGTACACACAAAGGCGACACGTCGATGGCCGTGTTCCACGAGCGCCTGTCCGCCCATTCGTCCGATATCGGGAATGGAAAGCGACACCAAGGGGCCAGGTACGCCTTCGGCGCGACGATGGCAAAACACAACAGGAATTCCGCGACTCTGCAACTGCCGTATCTGATAGGCGGGGGTCGGCTGGCCGACCGTGGGCACGATGGCGACGCCACCGACTTCTTTATCCAGAAGTTGCAACACGATGTCGCTTTGTCGAGTTACATCGTCGCCAGTGATGCAGATCATCGTTTGATGTCGGACATCGCTCGCCGCGCTTTCAAAGCCTTGAATCAGCGATGGATAAAAACCCGTGCGCATCTCGGGTGAGATTAGCGCGAAGATATCCTGGCCGCGCAGCAGCTTTCTTCGCACGTCAGAATCGACGAACGTCCCTTTTCCTTGCACTCGACGAATGAGACCCTCGCGCTCCAAACACGCCATCGCTTGACGAATTGTCATGTGCGCGACGCCAAGCGCCTCGACCATTTGGCGTTCTGAAGGGAGAAGCTGGCCTGGCATCAGACCGCCGGCGCGCATTTCGTTGATCAGATGGTCTTTGAGCCGTTCGTGCTTGGCCCGGCCCAAAGGCTCTGCACTCTGAAGATCAAGAGTGTTGAGCCACTTTTCCATGGCGCCGCCTTCCTTGGTTGGTCTCGAATCGCTCCTAGCGTTTAACAGTTTGGCGATCCGTTAAAAAACGGCCAAGAGCTGAACGCTAGTGAACAACACCTATAGAGTAGTATCGTACAAGATAAATATATACGTGCAACTCTCGAGAGAAAACAATTTCTACTGACATTTCGCGGTCATTCATCCGGGTAAACGGCCTAATTCACAGTCGGGGCTAGGTTGGCCGCTTAATGTCCAATCTCCGGGAAATTCCGTTGCTTTTCGCAATTATCGCTTTTTTGCAAGCAAATCGTTGACAATGAAGCTCTATAGCATTATTGTAGCTTTTGGGATTGGTTCGACGCGGGAAGAACTGCCAAGTCCAAGTCTGGACGAAGACAAGTGCGTGCTTCGGCCCATACAGGCAGATATCTCGTCCGAATGCATCCCGCAGAAGAGTAGGGTCTGTGGCCTTGTTCAAGGCTACATAACGCGGAACGGCTTCGTCGGTGCCAGTCAGGCGCCGCCGAACAGGTATGGCGCGAATGCATCCGCGCCATGTAGAGGAGCGTGGTGCGCGTCTGTCTTGGGCAAGTGTCGCGAGGTCCTTTTTTGCGCGAAATAGAACGCCATGACCGAGCGGTCGAATTGCTCCAAGCCTGTTCGTATCTGGCCAAAAGCTGACTTATGCGGTGATTCGGCATATTCGGTGAGCGAGGTGCTCGGCCGTCAAGTCACTTCTATTCAATCGCAAGAGGTGAACATCGTGATTTTGCACAGAGCCGTTGGTTCGTTTGTTTTTGTTGCCCTACTGGCGATATACGCCACCGCCCAAGCTCAGTCCATTCAGAATCTGACGACGGGTCAGTATGTCTTTTACGACAACTATTCGGGAGTGTCGTCCGTCAGTACCGTGCCAGCGCCCGACACAACCGGTTCGTACAAACCTGGTCCCGCTGCCATCATTGGATCGTGGATCACGAACCTCGATTCGACTATCGAGAGCTCTCAGGTAACGAATTCGACGACCGCTCCTGATCCCGGCGGCTTCGCCGGCGCGAATTATTTGCGTCTCTATCGCGATACCAGCAACGAAGGTGGCAGCGTGATCGGCAAGGTCTCTGCCCCAATAACGACAACGGGCCAGACGGTGGAAGAACGCGTGATGGTTTATATACCCGCCGCGACGGACACCCTGGCCCGAGCGGAGTTCATGATGCTGGGAACGACAACCGGCAGCGGCACTGACTACCTCACATCGCCGGCGTTTGTCTACAGCGATGGTTCTGGCGGCGTCAAGGCGGTGATCGGCGATGGCAACGGAGGGAGCCAAGTCGCGATCGAGACAGGGCTCCAATATCAGACGAACGTCTGGCAAGAGTGGGATCTTACCTACACGATCGGCTCTACAACTTTTAGCGTCACCGTGGGTGGGCAGACTGTCAGCGGGCTGAACTCGCTGAAAGTTGGAAGCGTTGGCGGCACGCAGTTTTCCAACGGCAATGATACCCCAGGCGGTTCTGTGTACTACGACTCGGTCAAGGGCATCAACATTCTGCCGGGAGACTTCAATCAGGATGGCAAGGTCAACCTGACCGATTACTCGATTTTGACGAGTCACTGGCTGCAGACTGGCGTGTCGGGCGCCAATGGAGATCTTAACGGTGACGGCACCGTGAATATCACCGACTTCAGTTTGTTCAAGCAAGACTATATCGCCGCCAACGGCGCGGGCGCAAACGCCCTGACGGCGGTGCCTGAGCCGGGCACATTGGTGTTAATCGTAGCGGCACTACCGGCGCTTTTCGCGCTTGGTCGTCGCAAGAAGTGAAAGAGTTGGTCGAGCCTCATGCGCATGAGTGCACAGTGGCCCGACATTGCGACCGCTTCGTGAACGCGAGACTAACACCAATGAAGCGACCGATGAAGACGAAGAGCTAAACGATGATCTCCGCCTGCTCGGTTCGCCACGCGATTACGTTCAGGAGATACTGATGTTACGGCTAACCAACAGAACGATAGCGGCCTGCAGCGTCGCTTGTGTGACGCTGATCACTTCGCTCGGCGAAGTGCGGGCCCAGAATCTAACGCTTACGGTCGATCCTTATTCCGGCGCGGCCTCGATCACCAATCCCGCCGGTGCGCCCGTTAATCTGGACGGTTACCAGATTACTTCGGCATCGGGCCAGCTCAGCACGACGGGCTGGAACAGTCTGACCCATCGCGGCTTGACCGGATGGCAAACGATCGCTCCTACAACGGCCAACGCTCTGAGCGAGCTGAACCTGACGTCTTACACGGCCGTTCCGGCTAGCGGTAGCGTGACGCTGGGTGACCCGTTCAAGGCAAACGGCACCGAGGACGTCCACTGGGGCTACTCCTCGCCGACCGGCACCAACACGGAAACTTCAGTCAACCCAGCGCCTGTGGTGTACGCGGGCGGTTTGCAAGTTCAGGCCATCACCGTCGTGTCTTCGACAAACGCCGTCCAGGCCACGCACTTGATTCTCTTGAATCAAGAGACATCGCCGTCCTTCAATGTCGATGCCTACGTCATCCAGTCGGCAGGGGGCGCGCTGAACCCTGCCAACTTTACTGGCTACGCCAGCCGCAACACACCGGGCTGGCAGTCGGTGGCGCCATCGGCCAACGCGCTTTCCGAGCTGAATCTGACGAGCTCGTCAACATTGGCGCCGCATCAGGACCTGATTCTAGGCTCGGCATTCACGGCCGGCGGACCTCAGGACCTGTCGCTGCAATTCCATCTCACGGGAACAAGCACGGCGGCCTTGAACGGCACGGTCGTCTACCAAACGATGCTCGCCGGCGACGCCAACGGGGATGGCATTGTCAATTCGCAGGACATTGCCCTCATTTCGTCGAACTGGCTGGCCTCGAATTCGCTTCCGGGCGACGTCAACTTTGATGGGATCGTCAACAGTCAGGACATTGCCCTTATTTCGTCGAATTGGTTGCAAAGCCGGAGCCCCGGCAGCGGCATGGCAAGCGGAGCCCAATCGGCGCCGGTGCCCGAGCCCAGCAGTCTGATTCTGTTGGCCGGGGGTCTATCGACGGTTGGGTTGCTGCGTTACCGGCGCAAAGAGAAACGCGAGCACATATCGAAGAAGGCGAGTTGATCGAGCCAGCACCACCGGTCAGTGCCCCTCGGCGAGGCAGTGACGGCTTCGCCGAGGGGACTGGCTGGGATTTCAGAGCAGAGCAGAGAGAGCGGCTATTCGGAACCAGAGAAGTGGCGCGGTAGTACCACAGCTATCGCACGTTTCCCAGGGGGTGTCGAAGACCAGTTATAGCACGTTGAAAGAATGACAGTCGACGGATTCCGTGACTTCTTTGGCGCCGTCGAGAGTGCGCTGATCGGTGTTAGCAGAAACGACGGAGCCCAACGAAGCACAGTTGGCTGCAAGGAAAGATCATGAACCGATCTCACCACATGCCGCTCCGCAGTGAGAACCGCGGCTTCACGCTCGTCGAATTATTGGTGGTTATCGCCATTATCGGGATCCTCATCTCGTTATTGCTCCCAGCGGTACAGGCGGCACGCGAGGCGGCCCGTCGGTCGCAGTGTAGCAATAATCTCAAGCAGATCGGCCTGGCCATACACGAGTACGTCGACGCCTTGCAAGCGCTGCCAATCGGCCTCTCGCAGCCCCCCTCGATACCGTCTTATTGGCAAGCAAGCGGCGCCGGGCCTTACAACACCTGGATGGAGCGGCTTTTCCCGTACATCGAGCAACAAGGACTGTCATGGAATTTTAGTTGCGGGTATTCCTCTCCGAATTATCTTGCGTCGAACCAAACAGCAATGCAGACGTGGATCAGCGTCTATCTTTGTCCGTCGGATTCTCCAGACACGTTTGTCGGAACCACGGTTTGGGCGACCCGCTCGAACTACGTGGCTTGCTTTAGTCCTGACGGCGTCATGGTCGAGCCTGGCAACCCTAACTGGAAAATCGACAGCTGCAACAATCTGTCGTTTCTGAACCCTGCTACGCAGCGGGCGCTGTTCAACGTCAACTTGTCGCGCCGGTTCGCCGAATGCATTGACGGACTATCGAACACTGCGATGGTGTCAGAGACGATCGCCGGGCAGCAAGGCGATATTCGTGGCATGTGGTGGTATCCGTGGGGGATGCAGTACGAACACCATCGCGGCCCGAACTCGGCGGCTCTTGATGTGTTGGGTGGCGGTAATTCGTATTGTGTTTCGACGACCGACGCGCCATGCACGGGAAACGGTTCATGTCAAAGCACGATCGACTGCGCGGCGCGCAGCAAACATCCCGGTGGCGTTCAGGTGTTGCGAGCGGACGGATCGGCGCAGTTCGTGTCGAACTCGATCGACCTGGCAACCTGGCAAGCCTTCGCCAGCATCGCGGGCAGCGAGCCTTCCACCGTTCCCTAGGACGTGATGCGAGGGAATCGACGAAGCAGTGCGGAAATGTCGTTCAGAGATGAGAGGGTCGGGTTTGTTCTCTATCGGGGAGGGCAACTTGGTCAAAGGACAAGATCTCTAACCTTCGGAGGTACGGCTAATGATCTCGAAAGCGTGGTCGATTCTGCGGGCCAAATCAACACAATACTTCTTTTGGAGATGCAGCCAATGCGATCGTTCGTCAACCCATACCACAACGCGGCGACATGTATGGCCGCCACCCTGGGGATCTGTTTTGTTTTTGTCGGAAGCGTGATCCAGGCAGGGGTTCTGGATATCGATTTCGAGCCGCCGACGTACACCGGGGGCACATTTATCGCCAGCGGCATAACCAATAGCTTCAATGGCGAAGGCGGTTGGGACAGCCGCTTCGACCCAAATCTGCAAGTGTCGACTACGAACGTGATCGCGGGGACACAATCACTCTACATGACCGGCAACTCGTACGGCGTCCACGACGCGTCCGGCCTCGGCTATGTGGACGGTGCCACCTATTCGGTTTTGTTGCAGCCCAGCACGGCGAATTCCTCCGACGAGTCAATCGTGCAGTTGGGCGTTTGCACAACTCCTGGCGACTCGAGCACGATTCAAACGGTCAGCTACGCGATTTTCCAAAATGGCGCCACGTCGGTTTACAATGGCCATACCTTGGTGTCGGCCGGAGCCAGCTATTCGGCAAACGATGTGCTGCAGGTCACCGAGACATTCAATTTCACGGCTGGCACCTTCGACCTCTCGATACACGACCTAACTAGCAATACGACAAGCACGACTCCGGGCAACCAGTTTTACAATAGTTTTTCGGCAGCGGCGTTCAACGCAGGCGCTGCCGTTGGACTTGTCAGTCAGACTTCGCCGAACGGGAACACGGTCTTTGACAATGTCGTCGTTACGGGCAGCGCCGTCCCTGAACCAAGTTCGTTGGCGCTATTGTTCGTGGCCGGTCTCGGCCTGGTCGTTCGGCGCATGCGACGGAACCGTGCCGAGAGAACATGACGATTGCCTTGTTTGGCCTACAGCGAGATCGTCCGATTCGAGCAGTGACTCTGCGCTCGCGGACGAATCCGTTTTCAACGGAGTGCACCAGGGGCCTCTTGTGGTGGGCAAGGGGCTGCCTGGTGCAATTCGCGCTCAATACACTTTGTTTGTTGATCGTCCCTGCCTCGGGTGACGAGTTGGTCTATTCCACACAGGTTTGGAATGGTGATCCGAATACAGAACGTGAATCCACGATTCGCACGATCAGCGACACCGGCTACGGCGATTCAATGCTTTTGAATCTGGGGGGCGATACGACCTATCCGCATTTCAGCGCCGATGGTCAGTGGCTCTATTTCCAATCCGACTTTTCTGGTCAATACGAGGTGTATCGCAGCCTGCCTGATGGGAGCCAGGTCACGCAAGTCGGCGATCCCGCCGCATTCGGCGCGCAATACTTCCGATCCTATGGCTACTCACTCTCGGGCGATTCCAGCAAGATGGTCTACACCATCTTCGACGGGATCGAGGCCAAGGCCGTTTACGCGAACGCCGACGGGAGCGACGCGCAGCTCGTCGCGCCGCAGTTGGGTTTCACGTATATGGCCAGCCTTAACCAATCGGGCAACCAGGTTGTGTTTTCAGGACCAGCCGAGAACTATGAATTGCTCACGGCCAGCGTGCCCAACGGTCAGCCGTCTATTCTCACACCGGATCTGCCGCAATCGTACGTGCCGCAATTCACTCCTGACGGCAAAACCGTCGTGTTTCTGCGCATCGACGGAAACATCTACTCCGAAGACCTCGCGACGCTGCAGGTCCATCAATTGACTCAGAACAACGGCTATGTGGAGTTGCATTGGAATGCGACGGACCAGCATGGTTCATCCGATGGTCCCTCGATTTCTCCCGACGGCCAGCACATTGCCTATATCGGCCTGGTGAACGGCGTGGCGCAAGTATTCACGATGAATCTCGACGGTACGAATCAGCGGCAACTGACCTTCGGCAGCACCGACAGCGGGCGCGTCGTGTGGAGTCCCGACGGCAAGGAGCTGGCATTTGTCACGTTCATTAACGGTTATCCGCAATTATTTGATATGCCCTCGACCGGCGGTACTCCTTTGCAACTGACGAACGTTCCCGGCGGCGGTGTCTACTGGGTGCAATGGGAGCCAACGACGCTGCCTGGCGACTTCAATCATGATGGTATGGTCAACGCGGCCGACTATTCGATTTTGATGAGTCACTGGCAGCAATCTGGTGTCGGGCCCAGTGGCGGAGACCTCAGCGGCGATGGTACGGTCGGTATCGAAGATTTCGCATTGTTCAAAGATGATTACCTGGCGGCGAATGGCAGTGGCGCGTCCTTTGCGGTGCCCGAACCGAGTTCTTTGGCAACGACGATTGTGGCGTTGATCGCTGTCGGTCGGTGGCGGAAACGTGAGCGCGCCACAGCTCGGCATGGCATGGTCGGATGAAAAGGGGTCTGAAATGGCAGGCCAGCGATGTCAAACGTTTGCTTACCTCCGGTCGCAGGCCGCGTCTCTTGTTTCCGATCGTGGGCGCAAGCGGCCATCAATAAGTCCCTGGCTCGGCTGCACAGTACTGGCGATACTGTCCGGCTGTAGCCGCGTCGATACCGTGCCGATGTCGGGCCGCGTTACGCTGGATGGTCAACCGTTGAAGGTGGGTGTGCTGACTCTGGAGCCGGACGATCCGTCAAGGGGCACCTCGACCGGCGCCGCGATTGAAAATGGCGAGTACTCGATCGCCCGTGAAAAGGGACCCAAGCGGGGTGTCAACTATCGAGTGACGATTTCCTCAATCGATCGCACCGGTCTCCAAGACTGGGAGGTTGCCAAGGATAAGATTCCACCCCGATACAATCATCAATCGGAGCTTTCGACTTTCGTTCCGCCCGACGCTTCGAAAGTCACGCAGGATTTTGAGTTGATCTCAGAGAAGCCTAAGAAGCGTTAACATAATCGCACATCCCCCATGGGGACAATGAAATGCAACGACGAATACTATCCATCGTCTGGCTGATAGGCCTGATAATTCCCTCCGCACCGGCGAACGCCGCGGATTCGTTGGGTTCTCTGGCGTTTGCCGAGTTGAGATTCGAGGGAGAGTACGGCAGCGATCTGTACAACGGCAAGGCAACCGCGCCGGCGACCGGCGCGATCTATTCGATCCGGGAAGACGGCTCTGGATTGCAGCCCTTGGCAGACGTCGGCGGAGTGACGACGTACCCGCGCTACAGCCCCCAAGGTGATTGGCTGTACTTTCAATCCAACGCGAGCGGCCAATCGCAGGTCTATCGCTGCCGAGCGGACGGCACCGAGGTTGTGAATCTGTCGGCTTCGCGCGGCCTGGGGCCGGAGTGGAGCACGGCCTTTGGCTGCGCGCTGTCGGCCAACGGTGAGCGGCTGGTTTATTCCGTGCAAGGGGGCAGTCCCACGCCGCGCATTGTCGCGTGTCAGGCCGATGGGCAAAGCGCTGCGTGGGTGGCACCCGATCTGGGTTACATCTATATGGCCTCACCGGATGCCACCGGGGCCCGGATTGCTTTCTCGGGGCCAGCGCGTGAGTATCGACTCTCGATCAGCGAGCGACCGTTCGCCGAGGCCCGGCTGCTGACGCCCGATCATCCCGATTCCTACGTCCCGCAATTCACGCGCGACGGGGAGTCGCTCTTGTTTCTGCGAAAGGACGGAGATCTCTATTCTGTCGATATCGCCAGCACCAAAGTTCGCCGCTTGACGCAGGGCAACGACTATGTCGAGTTCCATCTATCGCCAAAAGATTTGCACGGGTCGACCGACGGCCCGCACCTTTCGCCCGATGGAAAACGGGTGGCGTATATCGCCAGGCGCGATGGCGTGCCGCAGGTGTGCATGATGAATCTCGACGGTACCGAGCAGCGGCAGATTACGCATCGAAACTCCCCCTGCGGGCGCGTGCGCTGGAGCCCAGATGGACGGCGCTTGGCCTTTGTCTCCTTCGAGCCGACGCGTCCGCAGTTATTTATCATCAGCGCGGCTGGCGGCGAGCCGAAACAGATCACCAAGGTCGAGGGAGCCGTGTACTGGATGGATTGGCGCCCGGAATCGTAGCCCGAGAGTGCGACTGTGGGTGCACATACGCGATCGCCAAAGCACGGTGTATTGCGATGATCATTAAGACAATGCTCTGATGGATGTTGGGGGAGCGTTTTCATGGCAACTGCCGGTGTCGATGAGCATTTCAAGGCGGATTTCGATCGCAACGGATTCGTCGTGATACCTGGTTTTCTGGCGGCAGAAGACTTTGCTGAATTACGTCACAACTTGGATCGCTACATTCGCGAAGTCGTCCCTGGCCTTTCCGACGGCGATGCTTTCTACGAATGCCGTGAGCAGCCCGAAACTCTCAAGCAATTGCAGCGCATGAGTGGCGATCCGTACTTTGCCGATTATCGCTTCCACCCTCGCTGGGTCGCATTGGCGGAAACGTTACTGGGTGAACCAGCGAACGCGGAGCCGCCGGAATGGTTCAACAAGCCCCCTCGCACGAACCACGTTACGCCGCCGCATCAGGACAATTATTACTTCTGTCTGACGCCGCCTAGTGTGCTGACGATTTGGCTGGCGCTCGATGACGTCGACGCCGAGAACGGATGTCTGCGCTTTGTCGCGGGATCGCATCGGCGCGGCTATCGCGCGCATTGCACGTCGGCGATCTTGGGATTTTCGCAAGGAATCAACGACTATGCGGCCGCAGATTTTGTGCAAGAGGTTGCCGCCCCTGTGCGTGCCGGAGACGCGGTGGTTCACAGCGGCATGACGATCCACCGCGCGGATGCGAATCTGTCCCTGACGCGCCAGCGCCGCTCGTTCGCGATGGTCTTCAAGGGTGTGTCGTGTCAGCGCGATGAAGCTGCCTATGGGCGGTACCGAGCCGCGGCGCGCCAACAACGTAAGGAACTCGGATTGAAGGCGTAGCGCAGAAAGCGCGCCAAAGTATTGCCTAACAGGAACAGAGATGACCATGATCGAGCGACACGTTCTTGAGCAGTTAGCAAGTTTCGATACGGCATTGCTGGCAAACACCATCGGGTACATCGACGACACGCCCGCCGCCGAACTCTACGTGAGCGCCGCGATTAAATGCGTCACGCCCTCGCTGCCTCCCAGCGTTGGGATCGCCTTCACCTGCGAATTAGACAGTAGTACTCCCGGCAATGTGGCGGATGTCGATCGGTATTGGGAGCAGATGGAGGAAATGTCCAAGTGCTCGCTGCCCATCGTGTGGGTCGTGAAGGCGGTGGGATCGCGGCCCGAGCATGAGTGTGTCCTTGGCGATGGCATGGCCAAGACGCTGCACTCCGTCGGCTGTGGCGCTTTGGTCTCGGACGGTTATGTGCGCGACGTGCAGGGGCTATTGCAGGTGCCTTTTGCCGCCTATTGTCGTGGCAGGGCCATTCATCATTGTGCCTTGCGGTTCACGGCGGTGAACCGGCCCGTCGAAATCGGCGGCCTGATGATTCGCCCGGGCGACGTGATTCACGCTAATGAAGAAGGAGTGATTCGCATCCCGCAATCGTGTCTACTTTCTTTGAACGAAGGTGCCACGCGCATGCGAGCCTTCGAGCAGGAAGCTCACCGCATGCTCGTGCGCACCGATCTGTCGCTCAGCCAGAAACGGGATGCGGTGCAGGATCTCATTGCTGAATACGGATTTGCCGACTGCGTTGCTGGCAAAACCACTCGATCGAATTCCTAGCCGCGTCGAACTACCCCAGCCCGTATGATGCCTGACAACACATGCAGCTTGGCTCCGCCGGTTCGATAGCCGCCGGCGCGCTTAGGTCACCATGAACAGAAGCTCCTTGACTTCCAACGTCTGGTTGATCGTCGCGCTACTTTGGATCGTGGCCTGCCTGAACTATCTCGACCGCATGATGATCACCACCATGCGTGTGTCATTGATCGAGGCGGTACCCATGACGGACGCGCAATTCGGGCTGCTCACCAGCGCGTTCTTGTGGGTGTACGGCGCCCTCAGCCCGCTGGCGGGCTATCTGGCCGACCGAGTTGGACGAAGTCGGGTGATCGTGCTCAGTCTGTTCGTCTGGTCAGCCGTCACCTGGCTGACCGGACGTGCCGAGACCTTCGAGCAGTTGTTGGCGGCCCGAGCCCTGATGGGCGTGAGCGAGGCTTGCTACATTCCTGCGGCGCTCGCATTGATTGCCGACGCGCACGGTAGCGCCACTCGTTCCCTGGCGACCGGAATCCATATGACGGGCATCTTCGTCGGATCGGCTTTAGGTGGTCTCGGCGGGATACTCGCCGAGCGTTATGGTTGGAGCACTCCCTTCACTTACTTTGGCGCGTTCGGGATGTTCTATGCAGTTTTGTTGGCGTTCGCTTTCCGCAGAGTGTCGCCGCCCGATACTGCTACCTCGGAACACGGCGCGTCATCGATCGCTTTCGGCGAAGCGTTGCAGAGTCTGCTCAGTCGTGGCTCATTCTGGGTGTTGGCTGTTTACTGGGGACTGTTGGGCGTCGCGGGGTGGGTGATCGGTGCCTGGATGCCGACTTATTTGAACGAAGAATTTCATTTGAGCCAGGGCGCGGCCGGTATCTCGGCCACCGGTTACTTGCAGGCAGCCGCACTCGTGGGCGTGCTTTTCGGCGGCGCTTGGGCAGATCGCTGGAGCCGCACGAATCGCCGCGGACCCATTCTCGTGCCAGCGCTGGGCCTTTGCCTGGCAGCGCCCGGGATCTTGCTGGCGGCCAGTTCCACCTGGCTGTACGGCGCTATTCTCGGATTGACCATTTATGGGTTCACGCGCACGTTCGCGGACGCCAACATGATGCCCATCCTGTGCCTGGTTTCCGACGAACGCTATCGTGCCACCGGTTACGGCATTCTTAACCTGGTCTCGAGCCTGGTCGGCGGCGTCGGCGTTTACGCCGGCGGGGCGCTGCGCGATCGAGACGTGGGCTTGACGTCGATTTTCCTGTTCGTCGGGTTACTGCTGGTCGTTTGTGCGATGCTCTTATCTCTTGTGCGGCTTGCCGGAACTGACCTGCGGAGTGATGCCGCCCTAACGCCAGTCACCGCCGACTGAGGAAAATGCATGACCACGGTCCAAATAAATCAAACCAAGGATGGCGTACGCTTCGGAACCTGGAGCCTCGAGGTCGCCCGTCCCGCCCCCCTCCTGCTTGTGCTCGCCAATTCCATCGAAGGCACGCTGGGCGATCCGTATTTCCGCCAGTGTGGAAATCAACTGGCCCAGCAAGGTTTTGTCTGCGCCTCGCTTGATTTACCGTGCCATGGGCAGGAGCGCCACGCGGGCGAGCCGGAGGGCATGGACGGCTGGCGACAGCGATTTGACAAGGGAGAAGATTTTATCGGCCGCTTCGTCAACCGCGCGAAGTTGGTCCTTGATCATCTCATCAATGAACGTATCGCGGACCCGCAGAAGATTGCGCTGGTGGGCACGTCGCGAGGGGCGTTCGCCGCTGCCCATCTGATGGCCGCCGATCCGCGCGTGCAATGCGCTGCGCTCATTGCACCGCTTATTGAATTCGAGACTTTGGTCGAATTTCACGCTCCTGAGAAACCGGAAGCGCTACAGGCCCAGTCGCTCATAGCCTTGGCGCCGCGGTTGGCTGGCCGGCGCATCTGGATCGTCATCGGTGATCAGGATGCACGCGTCGGTACGGATCGTGCCATCGCCCTGGCCCGCAACTTGACGACCGCCGCCTGCGCGCAGCACAAGCCGTCGCAGGTCGAACTGCACGTCCTGCCCGAGCCCCGCGGGCATACTACGCCGGCCGGCGCCGCCGAGGCGAGCGCCGTATGGATCTGGCAGCAGTTGCAACTTTAGGGGTCAAGCATTCGAACTGCAGGCTCCAGCACGAACTCGAAGGCAGGGGCGTGATGAGAAGACGAGCGAGGGACTCGGGAACGATCCGGCAGGTAACTTGGCAGCCGCGAACGTACGCTCGGCTGACGACGCTTGGCTAAATGCTTGTCCCGCCTCGTGTCGCCGATTACTTTGTTATTGCCTCTCTAGTGGCATTTGGCTCGCGCATTCTTCGGCAAAAGCTACTGACGAATCTCTTCTGTAACGCCGGATTGCCTCCCCTGATCCGTGGTCGAAGCAATCGCATCCGGTGATTCAGTAGCCAACTTTGCAGTCGTTTCGGCGCATGGTGCGCCGTGACAGGTGCCTCGTAGTCGTCAGTCGCCATGTGGAAGCTTCGTAGACTCATTCCGGGTGCATTACTCTGTGTGGCAGTCCTAAGACCGGCTATCGGCCGACCCGCCACGTACACCTTCCAGGCGCTCGGCAGCTTGAACGGCGCAACGAACTACAACAGTAATGCCACGGCCCTGTCGGCGGACGGCTCTGTCGTCGTTGGCAGAATTGCTGGCGGCGGAATTCCTGGTCAGGGATTCTTCTGGACTAAGGCCGGCGGAATGGTCGGCCTTGGCCATTTGCCGGGCGCTCCGTTTGGCGCGGGCGCCAACGCCGTGTCCGCCGACGGATCCATTGTGGTCGGAGAAGACGGTTCATTCCCGCCGGATGCCTTTCGCTGGACCGCGGGCGGAGGAATCTCGAACCTCGGCAATCTTCCGGGCGGCAGCATGCCGAACGCCGCCGAGGGCATTTCGGCAGACGGCACGACGATCGTCGGTATCGGTACTTCATCGCAAGGCACCGAAGCGTTCCGCTGGACAGCGGCCACGGGCATGGTGGGGCTGGGCGCCTTGCCCGGTGGCACGTTCAATAGCGAGGCCCTCGCCATCTCCGCCGATGGTTCGGTCATCGTCGGAGGAACAAGTTCGGCCGCCGGAACCCAAGCTTTCCGTTGGACTCAAGCCGGCGGCATGGTAGGACTCGGCGATTTTCAAAACACGGTTTTGAATAGCACTGCCTTGGGAGTTTCCGCCGATGGTTCGGTCATCGTTGGAGATGGCACTTCCACTGCCGGTACCGAGGCATTCCGCTGGACAGCCGCGGGCGGGATGATTCCGCTGGGATATTTGCACGCGGGCGACTCGAGTAGCTACGCCCGCGGCGTCTCGGCCGACGGTCGAACGATCATTGGCGATTCGGGTCACACGGCGATTTTGTGGACACCTGACACCGGCATGCAGGATGTAAAAAGTCTGCTGTTGGCGCACGGCGTGAGCCAGGTCGCCGGATGGCAGTTGACCGTGGGGGCGGCCATCTCCGCCGATGGTCACACAATCGCAGGAACCGGCGTCAGCCCGGCGGGCCTGAGCGAAGCCTGGTTCGCGACCATCCCCGAGCCGCCGAGCATTGTTTTTGTCGCGGTCGCGCTGCTTTCCGCAGCACGATTCTCGGCTTACCGGAAACGCGATCGCTGTTAATCGCATCCTTCTAAACGAGGCACGTCGATGGCTGCCTGCGAACGGGGGCAGCGTGCTTTATGTGATTTCACGGTCGCGCCAGTGCATTGTCGTAAGTGTCGAGCCTGTCAACAAAAACAGCCCGCTGACAACTCATGTCAACGGGCTGCAAGAGTGGAGCGGAAGGGAGTCGAACCCTCGACCTCTGCATTGCGAAGGACTCGGGCAGTCTGCGGTTAGTTGTCAAAACCGTATCGTAGCAAAGACTTTCGGCGGATCAAAGGGTTGGACGAATTTGTCGTAAGTCGAACAGATTGATTAGGCGAAACGGATTCAGGGTACGTTAAGGGTATGCGGTACTCTCAGCCGGATTCGTTCGCTCCTTTCACAACCCAAGCTTTCTGAACGTGAAAGCCAGCCTTATACGATATCTGCCCAGTCTTGCTACTTGACCAATCCTCTTGCCGCCATTCGAACTTGTCGTGCGGGGGATCGATCGGGGTGCTCATGGGACAATAGGGCATCGCCGGAATGGTAACTCTTCCCTTAAGGATTTGCGTGTCGGCGGGACAAAACGGCACAAAGAACTGAAAGCCGTGGTTCAGGACTTGGAGCATGCACCAAAGATATGGCTCAATGTTGGGCTGCTTCCTTCGCAATAGAACGACTCTACTTTTGAACGCGTCGCTAGGACCGCTCCGAAAGGACTTCAGTACCAGTGCGGCGGGGGGGTAAGGGCTTTCCCCAGTCATGATCCATTGAATGGCCGGACGACATTCCGACAACTGGGTACGAGGACAAATCGAACACGCAATCTTGACGAGGGCCTTGAACGCTTCAAGCGGAATGTGCTTTGCCGACAAAGCGTCCGTTGGCAACTCAAAGGAAAAGGATGCACCGCCTGCGGCTGCTGCCTTTTCGAAAAGTTCTTTGTTGGTGAGGACGAAGTGCTGCTTTCCCTTCGGGTGCTCGATGCCCATTGTGCCACTGGGAGTCTTATAGCTTGGCGCTCCGTCTTTACCCTTCACCTGGGTGACCGATCTCAGAAAGTCCAGCCGATTGCCTAGATGATTCTCAATTCCTTCGCCGAAACGCGAGTTGCAGTCGATGCACTCGTTTTTCGTGCGGATAGTCTTGTTGCCAAGGCATTCTGGAATGGCGTGCGCCTTCTTCTTTTTGAATATTACATCCTCAGATTTCGCTCGGCCGCAAAAGCGGCACCGCTGTCCAGCGGGATCGGATGGATCGTGGTCAATGATCCACGTCAGGCGTTTTGTCACGAATGGATAGTCAACGACCACCTCGTATCGGTTGGCGTAATACGCCGTCGCATCTTGCGCTCGTTTTCCAGATGGCATCGAATCGCCTGCGTTTTGACAATTTCAACGCTCTCGTTGATACGGCGAGAAGTAATGCAGTGACGGCTGCCAAGCCAGTCGATGGTTCTGGCACGTTCACAGGCGTCAGCAAGAACGCCGTTGTCCTGCCATTGAGAATGCCCTCGCCAACAATCTGGCCCGAGTCGTTGATTCCAGTTGCTTGCTCAAGAACCCAACCTGACTTTTGTGGCACCAACGAGTTCAGGTCAAACATTGTACCATCGTTATAGACGAAGGCATGGCCACCGCCTCCAGCGAGATCTGAACCGCCTACCACTTGGCCGCTCTCATTGATCGCGAAGGCTGCGCTTGCACTGCTGGCTCCTCCTAATGAGCCAAGATCGATCATCGCGCCATTGGAAATGAGAAATGCATGCTCCGGGCCGATGTCTGCTATGTAGGAATAACCGACGATCTGTCCGTGGCTGTTAATACCATCTGCGACGCTCAACGATCCTCCGAGCGTACCAAGGTCATGCAGGGTTCCATTGCTGTAAAGGAATGCACGTCCGCCGCCGGAAGACACAGAGCCCTCGGAACTGCCCACGATCTGGCCAATGGAGTTGATGGCCAGTGCGCCGCCCTGGTTATCTTCTGGCAACAAGCCCAGGTCCTTTATTGACCCTCCGCTGTAGACGACTGCCGATGAAAAGGCGAAGCCCGGACCGGAATAGCCGGACGACCCTACAATTTGGCCGGCGTCATTGATTGCCCTGGCACTACTGAAGGTACCAAAAGAGTCGTTCGGCAGCGTGCCAAGGTCTTGCAACGTGCCGCCGCTGTAGAGAAAAGCGTGCGTGGAACCAGCCGCGGTACTCGCATAGCCCACGATCTGGCCATTGGCATTGATCCCGGCGGAATAACTTTGTGTTCCTCCGAGCGTGCCGAGGTCCTGCATTGCGCCATTACTGTAGAGAAATGCGTGCTGGGTGCCTGATGACGTTCCGGCATAACCAACGACTTCCCCGCTGCTGCTAATTCCAGTTGCAGCACTGTAGGTGCCCCCGGGAAGAAAGCCTAAATCGGTTATGACGTAGGTCGTGGCTGCACGGGCGAATGGTGCGTTAATAGCGGCGGCAAGGAGTAACGCGACGACCGTCGGACCAAGCCGCCTCCGACCCGCCCATAGAGCTGCTGCCCCAATTAAACCAGTGACCGCGAGCATAACCGACTCCGGTTCGGGCACTGCTGTCACAACGCGAAAATCGTCGGGGGCGCCAGTATCACGAAAGCCGAACGTCACCGTGTGGCGGTCGGCGCTAAGCGTGATTTGGTCGTTGGAGTCCTTTCCTACCCCTCCGCCTACGATCTCTAATCCTTCGACCTGCTGCCCGGTGACGGAATTGTCGTAGGTCGTTCCGGAAAATCCGAGGATCGCATTGGAGTCCTCTAGGGATTGTGACAACACGATCAATCCCAAAATGCTTTGATCAAAGGTGATCGAACCCGACGCTGTGACGGGATTCGTCGGTGCACCGACAGCGTCGAAATGGACGAAGTAGCTGCTGACACGCGTGCCCGCAGAAACGCTCCCGGCAGAGAGATTCTGAACGCCGTTAAATGGCGAGGTGCCAGGGGTGGAAATGTCGATGGTCAAAGCCTGCGTCAAAACAGTGTTTTGTTTTTCCGGAAATGCCCAGATGACTGTGTCGCTCTCCAGTTTTCCTTCGGAAACGTCGGCCGGCGGACTGATAAGAGTTACCGAAGAACTCATTTGGATTGGTCCGGCATAGACGATTGCAGGCAAGGACAAAATGAGAATCAGAACCGGCACGGCGCGCGAAATCATAGCTGTCTCCAGGTGCGAGATGAAGGAATGAGCCCGGCTTCCAACGAGTAATTCAGCCGGAGCTGATGAGTGAAGGTTCGGCTGCGGGTTGCCGAACTTGAGCGTTAAGGCAACTCGGTTTGGCTCATTAGCACTCGTGGAGATTCACTTTGAGTCGTTGTGGTCCCAAGGAAATCGTTCGGGGTCGCATATATGCCGAAATACCCAGAAGGTTTGGCAGACGATGCTGATGCGTCCCTTCGCTGCAAGCCTGGACTTGCATTCCTCCATGTGCGTCCGCACCGTGCAGTGCTCGATGTTTAGTGCGGCAGCGATCTCCTTGTCGGTACGGCATTGCAGGACCAGTCCGACAATCTCGGCCTGACGTGGTGACAGCCGCAGCGCATGAACGATTGCATCCCATTCGTCCTGGCTGAACAGCGGCGGTAAACATCCCCCATCGTCCACGGCGGCCTCTTGCTGACCGGACTTCCGGAATCGCGTTTACTGCGTGGATTCCGATTGTCCGGGCGAGCTTCCATGCCCGCGGCTGGCGAAGCTTCCATGCAGAGATGCGAGGATAGTCCATGGCCAAACGCAGCGGCATCCTCATTGTTGAGGTCCTCATTTTTGAGGGGTCGGAAAATAGAGGCGGCGAAACGTCTCGAACACTCGGCAGGGAATTTGTCCTCGTGTGGCCACGCCGAGTCGTCGCCTAATCTCTTCAAGATGATCGCGAACAGTGTATGGGCTGATCTTCTTCTCCTTGCTCAGAATCGAAACGATCTCCGAGTCGCTCATGCCCTGCACGACGAGTCCGGTCACTTGAGCCATTCGTGGCGAGAGCATCAACTCAAGGACGATCCGCCGCCACTCTCCCAAGCTGAATACGCCAGGGCGGCTTTCATCGTCGGGTGCAAGTTGTGGCTCGCGTCCAGCCATTGCCCAGTGTCAGCCGATGCAGGTGTTCGTTCTTTCAAAAGGTACGGAGAATACTTTCTTGCCAAACGGTGCTTGTTGAGTCGTGTAGCAACCGCGTGCGTTTTGTATGGCAACGGTGCGTCAGTCGCAGTGGACACGCTATGGGCAGCGTGACTCCGTTCGCTCTTCTTCCTCGCGACGACAGACGGGGCAGAGCCCAATGAAGTTGGCCATCGGAAGGTCAGGGGCGAATTCGATCTCCGTCCAGCCGTCCGCCAATGCTTCTTCTTTTGAATCGAGATGCATTCCTGCATCGCATTCGGAGCAAACCAGCGAGAAGGGGACATTGTCGGAAGCGTTCAAACACATCACAGATTCCTTTGGTTTGGGGAAAGAAAAAATCAATAAGCGAGTGCTGGTTCAGGCAATGGAATGCGGCTGCAATCCGTGCAGGTAGTCCGCTGCCTTGCTCGCGTGCGAAGCGGCGGTAAAGATCGCCCGCTTGTCGTCTTTCAGCACCTTGAGCCAGTGCTCGATGTAGCTCGCATGGTCTGCCCGCACCTCCGGTGTGAGGCACAGATCGGCACAAAGAAAAGCGGAGCCAAGCTCGGCTACTAACTCTTCCATCGCGTAGCCTTCATCGCCCCGGCGTTTGCGGCCGAAGTCGTCTCGGTTCAGCCGCGACGGATGCCGCGTCCAATGAGTCAGCTCGTGAATCACCGTTGCGGCATGGCTCTCCGCATCGCGGAACGTCTCGAAGGGCGGCAATTGGATTCGGTCATCGCGAACCGAGTAATACGCCTGGTTCCCGCCGTAGCGAACCTCTGCGTTCGTGGCTGCGACAAATTGCTCGACGGCTTCGATGCGTTCGATCTTCTCCTTGGGCAGCTCGGCGAGCTGGTAGAAGTGCTGTGGCAGTCCCTCGCACTGGTCAGCGTTAAAGCAGACATACTGCTTGAGGAACGGCACCTCCTGCTCGATCTCCACGCCGGCGTCGTCCTTGTCCTTCTTCTTGAAAGTCGAGGCGTAAACAACCTGGCTGCCGTGTTCTCCTTTCTTCACGTGCCCGCCGAGTTCCTGTGCCTGCTTGAAAGTGAGCCAAAACGGCGAGAGGTAGCCGGATAGCTCGGCTTGCATCCACAACACAATGACGTTGATTCCTGAATAGGGTTGGGCGTTGTGACGAAGTGGACGCGAGATTCGCCCGGCAGCGTGCGTTGCATTCCAAGGCTTGAGCCAGGGCCTTGTGCCCGCCTCAAGTTGCTCAACGATGCGGTTGGTGACGCTGGTATAGATGTCAGGGCGTGCGGTCTTGTCGGTGGCGGTAGCCATGCTGAAATTCCTCCGTCTGAGAATGAAAAAAGTCCGGTGCCAAAAAAGCACATGCTTTTGGGCAACCGGGACGAAGGACCAAAAGCACGGGGGGAAGGCAGTCAAGGACGACCGGAGCGGAGGGCACCGATCTGCAACGCAGCGAAGCGGAGAGAAGATTGGGAGGAGCCGCGAGAGGTCGCGTGGCCCCGATCCTTGACGGCCTGGGGGTGTCCCCCTAAATCCGGTTCATGCGAGAAGCACTTCCTCTGTCACCGCAAGGTGTCCATCAGAGGCCGAAGACCGACGCACCATGCGGGCGGAAGGGGCCAAGCGTCGGCCGACCGTAGCGAAAGCGCAGCCCGAGAGCACGCGGTCGCCGAAGGCGAGGTGTTGATTGCCGAGTGCATCTTTGCCGACGATTCTGATAAAATGTCGGTCAACTGTCCCGGCAGTCGCGATCCTCGATCCTCAGGTAGAATTGCTAAGAGTGGATGAAAGAGCATCGCACTAACGCCCGTCGGTCCACGCGTGGCCAACATGAAAAGGGTCAAGCGCGCCGAGAAGCAGATCAACGTCGCAAGAGAGAGCGAGAAGAGCGCGGTCGTCGCCGCATTTAAGCGAGAAGAAGATATGGCAAAGGACGAACTGAATCGGAAAGTGGAACTCCTAATGGACCAGGGGAAGTGGAAGGCCGCGCGCACGCTTCTCGAAGATGCCCGGACAGTGAGCCCTGAGAGCCATTGGATTTTGACGCAATTGGCCGTGACCTTCTACGAGGAACACAATTATGCCGACGCACTGAAGTTGCTTCTAGCGTCGCTTGAATTTAAGGATGACTGCCCGCTTACACTCTGGAACCTGGCCGGGACGCTCGATGCCCTCGGTCAGTACGATGAAGCGCAGCGATTGTTTGTCTGGATTCTAAAATCCAAAAAACAAGCGGCAGATGATCCTTGTTGGGAGAGTGCCAAGTGGACGGCAACACTTAAAGCGGACGCGTTGTTTCGCCTAGGCGACACAGCAATGCATCAGGGAGACAAAAAAGGGGCGGCGAGGTTTTATCAGAACTATTTGAAACTGCTGCAGGCCGGTATTGAGGGTACGTACTCGGTTGCTGAGGTACCCGAAGAGGTTCGCGCGAAGCAGAGTGTAGTGAAGCCGCTGCCGACTAGGAAGACGGCAAGGAAGAAGGCCGCGACTGGCTCACTGGTGGCGCGCGTGTCGAGAGATACAAAAGGATCCTCTTTTCGGGTAATTCGAATTGGCTCCTTTCTTAAAAAGCACCTCAACGCATGGCAACAGCTTGTTGGCCAGTCACGACGACGGGCGGCGTCCGCTCGTAGAAAGCGTGTGGCCGGCTCAAAAGAATAATCGACGACAGTATGTCACCCGCCGATCTGCGGTGGGTCATCATCCGATCGTCGCTTATCGAGGCGGCCCGTATGGCCCAGGTGTGGTGGGTTCCTGCGCACAAGATCAGATCTCAGATCAAAAGGCCGTCGTCGTCGAGCGTGGAGGTGAGCTGTGTCCGGCGTACCCGCGTCTCTATCACTTCAACAGATCGCACAGATTGCAGCAATGACTCGGCCTCACCGGCGTCGATCTTGCAATAGCCTTGCGGGCAGTCACGCTCAAATAGATTGATGATGGCCTCGTAAATATGCGGCCGACGCTGCGCGGCCTCAATCGCGTTCGCCTGCATCCATTCGAACAGCCGCAAGACGAACTCTTCCGTAATGAAAATAATTCGAGTCGATGCCGCCTTGCCCTTCAGGCCTTCCTGGCCGCGAAGGAACTTGACCGCCTTGGCCATCTTCGCGTCGTCGAGGTTATTGGAGATGATGAGGTGGGCTTTGTAGGAGCCGTTTCTTCCGCTGACAGCCTGCTTGCTTCGAGCAAATCTGGTTATGTACTGAAGCATCTGGCGTCGTTCTTGCGCGCCGAAATCGTAGCCGGACACCGCGTTGGAATACTTGGCGTCGTACGTGAAATGCCATCCTTTCGCATCCTCGATTCTTTCGATATTGCGATAGTCCGGGATTGTAGCGAACCCGTCCGGTTCCTCCTTTCCGATACGCCCAAGGCGGAAAGAATATGGAAAGACGACTCGAAGCAAATTGAAGATTTCTGTTTCGTAGCGGGCGCCGTCCAAGCCGTCGCGATGCTCGGTTAGGATGGCGTAGGAATGACGCGCAGCTTTTTCAATTCGCTCCTTGTGGGTCAACAATAGGCTCTGAGCCATGTCACGGATTCGCCGGTCGCATTCGGCCTGTTCATCTGCGTTATCCTGCGCTGCGATCAGGTACGCCAGCGAGATGTGCCCCACATTGTCGAAGTCGACATAGACCCGCTTGTCGGTATGCGTCTGAACTATGACGATTGGCCGAGATGCGCGTTCGAATACATGCCTCGCTTGAGCGGTTGGCCGATCGGCAAATAGCACGCTGATCGACTCTTCTTCGCCGTCGCCCTCCCGGATGGAGAGAGCGTGATACCGAGTCGACTCTATTTGGCTCGGCTCTTTGTTTAGGACTCGCCCCGTGGCGCGTCCTGTGACAGTCTTGACGAGGTCGAGTATTTCCTGCTCAACCCTTTGGATTCCGGTGACGGTCCAATCGTCTAGTGTGTGATCGCACGTCTTGCAGGTTTCCCTTTCCTCGTCGGCAACAGGCTTGCCTCGCTCGCGGCAAAGATTGTTTTGACAACCCCTTACGGCATGCTCGATGCGACCGAGGTATCCCTTATCGCACAGCAGGTCGAATACCTGTTGATGATAGCCCTCGATATCCTCGATGCTGGCGACGCTCAACAAGTAAGCGATCAGGCTTACGTTTCCGAGCGGAACGATGGACGGATCAATTTGCCGATTGATCGGCAGGCCGAACGTTTTATGGAAGGCGGTTTCAAATTGCCGGACGTCGTCGGTAGCCCAGCCCGCATTGTCGAACACCAAACGGACGGCACCGCCCTTATCCGCCAGGGCACGTACGACTGCGGTCTTACCGTTGAAGGACAATGAAAGCGATTCGACATCTACTGGACCGCGAATGTCGAGAAGCGAGTAATCCAGAGAGTTCAGCAGCGCAAGGTCCTCGCGTATGGAACGCTGCATAAACCCTGCTTCGAGCGCGATGCTTCCGCGTCCAGGTAGTGCCGTACGAGAAAGTTTGGCGGCAACAATCTCAATACCGTGTTCCCGCGTGTAGCCACCCAGAATAGATTCTCGGACTTTGGCGGGGTCGTATTCCGTAAAGACTTGCTGGTGCAGTAATTCGAGATCGATGGACAAGTCCGCAGAGAAGAACTGCTCCAGGGCGACCGCGAGTTGCTTGTTGCCGCAGCGGAATTGCAAACGCTGCTCGGCGGGGTCGTGGCCGAAGACAATCAGACCGCAGTCGTTCACCACTTGATATTGTGAATCGTAGTCTCGTCGGACTTTTGAGCCATACTCACGAAGCAGCATCCAAACGGTCAGTCCGCTGGGCAAGGTATGATGGACCAAAGACGTGATGCCTCGGCGAGTAACTAGCTCAAGGCGGCGAATCAGCTGAGAGAGATTGCGAGTGACGAGCTTCGCAATCCCCTTCGCGTCAGACGCTGCAAGGGAGTACTCGAATGAAGTCGATCGCTTATGCCATGCTTCATAAACATAGACATCCAACAGCGCTTGCGGCCGCTTGCGATAGACCAAGAACAGCTTAGTGAGCGGCTTAAGAGTTTCGCGCGATGATCTCGAAAGCTGTTCGATGCTGGCGGCATGACCGCGGCGTTGTCGCTCGCTGAACACTTCCTGGTATGCCTGCTCAACCCATTCAGTCTTGCGTTTAAGGAATTCGCGAAGGTGTAGGACTGTTGGGATATCGGCCGCTGCGATCAGTGTCTGTGCCAGACGCAACTCGTCGGCGGCAGCGTCGTACGGCAGCAGACTCGATTCGCAAAGCGTACGTAGATTGCCCCGTCCTAATGAGGTCAGGGCGTTTTGAGCTGCCGCGAGACCTTCGTGGCTTCGATTGAACTGATCGGCCGCAGGAGGGTGAATTCCGATCTTCTGCCAGAATGAATCAGGCTCGGTGTCGATGAAAGCCGGCTTGCTTCTTCGCTTTGCGGCAGGCGCTCTGGACATGGCGACTTCCTTGCGCGGTGAGTGAAGGTGGGCGGCGCTTCCCCTGAGTATACGCATGTCACGTGCCAGCCGTGTTTTCGGCCAAATCTGGCAATTTTGGGGACTTTTGCTGCCGGTTTCCGGGTGCCGGCTGCCAAAATGACACCTTCACCCTTGATTGCCCCGCTCTATACCTGTTTTTCGTGCCCATGGCCGTTGAGTACGGATGCAGCGATTTTTCTGGCAAGCGTCTTAAGTAAATGAAAATGAGCGAGTTACTGCTTGACTCATGCCCCAATCATATCAGAAAAGTATTGCTTTTCGTTACTTTTGACGTATAGATGGGGCATGAGGAACCTTTCTGAGTATCTAGAAAAGCAGCTCGTTCGAGGTCGCCCCTATTTCTCCAAAGAGGAGGCTCTCGGCGAACTTCATCTGACGCCAGATGCCTTCAAAATGGCTGCGGCACGGCTCCGGCATAAAGGCAGGCTGGTCTGCCCGAAGCGTGGGTTTTACCTGATCCTTCGCCCGGAGGATCAATACCTAGGCGCCCCCGATCCGTCGCGGTGGATAGAGCCGCTGATGAAGTATCTGGAGCTGGACTATCGAGTCTCGCTCCTTCGGGCTGCGGCCTTTCATGGATCGGCGCACCAAGCGGCGATGGTGTTTCAGGTCATTGTTCCCAAGCAACTGCCTCAAATCCGTATTGGCCGGCAGCGGGTGCAGTTCCTCTTTCAGGAACCGGAGGCCTTCAAGAATGTGAACCGCCCGGACTGGCTAGGTCAGTTAAAGACCGATGCCGGTTTCGCAAAGATCGCAGGCATCGAGCTGACCTTGCTGGATGTCTGCCGCTACTTCCATAAGGCTGCGGGCATAAACGGTGCGGCGCAGGTGGTACACGACCTCGGAAGAAGTGCCAATCCGAAGATTCTTCAGGAGGCGGCGTGCGCCTTTGAAAATGCAGCGGTACGGCGCCTTGGCTACCTGCTGGAGCGGTTTGGCCATCTCCGACAAGCAAAGTCGCTAGTTCGATTTGCGGAGCAAGCCAAGTCTCTGAAGCCGCTCGATCCGGCTGTGAAGCCTATTGCAGCCGCACTGCCAATACGCAAAGAGAAGGACGTGAAGTGGATGCTGGTCATCAACACTCAGGTGGAGATTGATACATGATCCCGATGGCCTTCCTGCAAGAATGGAGCGCCCATGCGCCGTGGCCGGACCTAGCGCAAGTGGAGCAGGACCTTATCATCTGCCGTGCGCTCTGTGACTTGTTCGGCAGTGAGCGGCTCGCTGGAAAAATAGCATTCCGAGGCGGGACTGCAATCCACAAGCTCCTGTTCAAGCAGCCGCTTCGATACTCGGAAGACATCGACCTCGTGCAGACCACAGCTGAGCCAATCGGCGAGACTGCCAAGGCAATTCATGAGGCTTTGTCCTGGATAGGGAAATACAACTATAGGCAGGCGCCTCATTCCAACCACATGACCTTCAAATTCACTCCCGAAGTAGACGGCGGGATGGAACTGAAGCTGATGGTTGAGATCAATACGCGGGAACATGAGAACCTGTATCCACTGAAGTCTTACCCGTTTGAGCTCAACAGCGGCTGGCACCAGGCCAAGGTTGACATCATATCCTTCGAACCCGAGGAATTATTCGGGACGAAGCTGCGGGCATTGCTGCAAAGGCACAAGAATCGAGACCTTTTCGACCTCAACGAAGGCCTTTTACAGCTTGGGCTTGATCCAACGAAAATCATCGAATCGTTCGATCACTACCTTGCGCTCGAAGGCCGGCCGATTTCTCGGGCAAACGCCGAACAGCGAATGCTGGAGAAGCTAAACCACAGCCTGACAGAGGACATTGCACCACTGCTGCCGACAAATGTTCGATTCAGTGAGGATGATGCGATTGCTGCATTCGGTCGCGTCTGGGGCGATTTGATTCGACGTATCGGTGGCGATCCGTGGAAGCTTTCTAAAGAGGCGATCGAAGAGTTCCGGCTTAAGAAGTATCCAAATCTGCTGAAGGACGTGGAATAAAACAGACAAAGTGGCGTGAGCGACAGGAACTGTCTTCGGCTATTCCGCCGGGAGATCAGCGACGGGAACAAGGTAATCAAGAATCGCAGAGTCGCCGCGATTGGCCCACTTATCGAACAGACGATCGAGCGAATCGGGATGCAACGCCCAGCCGTCGAGAGTGAACAGGTTAGGCGTGCCGAGCATTTGCGGGATTCGTTTCCCGGGATAAGCTTCTCTCAATCGGCAATAGTAAGCAATAAGCGGGATGCGTAAGCCATCAAATAGCTTGGGCAATTCAAGCTCTTTGAGATGCGCTGAATGCTCGTCGTAGAGAATGCCGAGTCCGGTGACACCCGTGCGTGAATATGATTCTTCTTCCTCGCGAGCGACCATTCGCCGCACCTGGTCCACAGTAAAGCGAGTGCCGAGCTTCCTGCAGACCGCGAACATTGCATTGGCGGCCTGATTCCCTTCGGCGGTAGCCCACAGTCGCATGCCAAGGGTGATGGCTTGATCAATAACGAGGTCGATCGGGAAAGTGTCGGAAATGACGTCCAACTTTCCCAAGAGGTCGAGCAGCGAATTAAGGATTTCGAGCTTATAGACCGCTGCAGCCGTCCGAATTGCGTCATTAAGCGTTAATACGAGTTGCGTTTCCGTTGACCAACGTGCGACATCTTGAAGTTCGCCGTACAGGCCATATGCCAGTGTTTGGGTAACTGGAACGTATTCCGTGGAGGTTTGGGGCAAACTGTGGATGCCGAATCCGGTGCGGCGCTTTTCCAGCAGCCAGTGCTGCACCCACAGATACCACGCTTCTTTGCGAGCCAAGTCTGCCTGGACGAGTAGAACAGGCACACGGCAAGTATCCGCATATGACGCCAAGGCACGTGGCACCTTGAGCTGTACTCCGCGCTTTACTAGCTTGACCTGTTGTGCTGCCTTGATTTGCACTTTAACAATCTGGCCGATGACCTCCGGAGTATCCAGTTCGAGTTCAAGGTCAATGCCATAGTCTTCATCCATTGTGCGTGCGATCCAGCCCCCTGCATCTTCTACGAGGTGCGCAACGAGGCGTTGACCTCGGGAGCCGATTCTTTGCGCGTCAGATCGCTTCGTCATGAAAGGATCGCGACAGGTGATCGACAGGTCGGCTGAGTTCACCGCCGCACTCAAAATGCGAGAGTTTGATCATACTTTGTTCCACCGACCGTCCGGTCGGCTCGACCGTTCAACGGTTTGCGGGAGCTGAACGGATTCGGAATACGTCACTTCGATAACAGCACTGGGCGGGAAGGAGGCATGCTCAGGCTTGAGGAAAGTCGCTCGTCCTCGCGGGCTTCCCTTGCCCTGAGTAGTCCTGGGCGAGCCGGAGTTGTACTTGCAGAACTCAGGCACAATCTTGTGATTGATGGCGAAGAGGTCCTCTGTCCTGACTCTCAGGATGGCTGGCTTCTCTGACTGATACCGCTCGAAATGGCGCATCCCGTAGGCGATGACACCGTGATCCCAGCCCGGCCAGAAGAAGATTCTCGAATTCAGTTCACGTATGAGCCTGGCGAATGTCCACCCATCCTGCAAAGAGGTTTTGCCTTCATAAAGTGGCTGTTGATCGCGAATGTCGATCAATGCTCCGTCGACACTCAGCGATAGAGTGGCAGTCCGTTTTTGATCGATCCATGCAGGGGCCTTGGCCGACTCAAACAAATGCCTCGCGGTGTGGATGGTGCGGGCTTGAACGACCTGGTCGGCATTGCGCGCGCTGGTCAGATGGTATAGGTATGGCCTGGTAGATGCAAACTGGGTGAGAGAAAAAGCCAAGGCGACTCCTTTTAAGACTTACCAGCTTCGCCGGTCAATTATGCTGCGATAATGAAATCGAGTTGAAATAAGGGAAACCGGCGCTCCGGCAACTGTTTCGATCTCCTCAATGAATTTCAGAGTGTCCGGAGTGAGTTGGTCGAATCGGCGTGCCTCTTGATTCGCTACGTTGATATAGTCGACGAACGTCAAGGCAATATCCGTGGGAGAATTCAAGAATGCCGCCTTTTTGAAGAGTTCCCAATCGAACTCGGCGATCCGTCGAGTTTTGTTGGTAGTCGAGGTTTTCTCCGTGCTGCGGACGATAGTTTCAGCAATGCCGGATCGCTCGGCGATTTCCTTGAATGTCAGTTCTTGCTTCATCGGTCCTGAAGTTTTTCCCTTGCCTTTAGGGCTCTCAACCCTTATCGGAAAGGTTCTTGTAACCATGATCGTGCGCCGCACGTGTCCGGGTGAGATGCCCGCCTCCGCTAGGCAGCCTGAGACAGTTGTGTCCCGTGACGTAACGTGAGGATACGGCCCGTGGTAAAGGCTCAACGCAGTGCCTTGAGTCCCCTCCAACAAAATCCGCGTCCGCGGATCGCGCATTCGTTGTTCAAGGCGAATCCACGAAGGCCGGACATACGGCTCTAATTGTTTGATGTGTTTGGCGAGCTGCACCGAGTCGTCGCGCTGAAGGATGCGGCGAGATGTAGCGGCACCGACACCTTGTCCCGTTGATCCGATTTCTTCAATCAGGCGCTTCTCTTTTTCCTTGTCGTCAGCGGTGATGATGAGTACTTGTGGATCGATTGTGAGGCGGTCGGGCTCGATCTGGAGGCTATTTATCTCTCGCAAGAGAGTATCGATGTCCACGACGGCGCCAGGCCCGAGGATGAGCTCGGCTGATCGCACGCGACTGCCGGATGGCAGGGTGTGGAACGTGTCAGGGCCCTCTGATTTATAGACCTTGTGTCCAGCATTCGGGCCACCCACGCGGATCAGTACGTCATATTCTTTCGAAAGATAGGCCGCTACCTGGCCCTTGCCTTCGCTGCCGTATTGGCCACCGACAAGCACGTCGACAACTTTGTGGCAGCCACGACCATAGAGACCTAATCGGCTAGCGGCTCGTATCAGCACGTCACGTTCATCTGACCACGTCGAATTGATGACAATATCAGCCTTGTCGCGAAGCTGTGGGACGGCCTTTTCGGTCTCGTTCTCTAGCACTTCGTCGTAACTCGCAAGCTCCTTGATGTCCTTCCGCTTTCGACCGGCATATCGCTTGCGGAGATCCTTGTCGGACGCTTCAAGATGTACGTGTATGACCGATGGGCCAAAGCCACGACGAATCCAGTCGATTTGCGGCAGAATTCGGACAGAATCCACGACGATAAGGGCATCTTTGGGGAGTTCAGTGGCTTTCTTGCCCAAGGCTTCCGACACCCACCGACCGTCTGTGTCCCGGTCGAGCTTTTCGCCAAGCGCTTGAAGTGACACACGATCGCGGCCCACATCAGGCTGAATGGCCGTGAGAAGCTCCCAAGTTTTAAAGAGTGTCGCTTGAAAATCCTGGACGAGGTGTTTGGCAAGGGTGCTCTTGCCGGCGGCAACCGATCCCGAGAGGAGTACGAAGAGTTGTGGCATGAGGCCTGACCGCTCAGAAGTTCATAAAAAGCGATTGCTGTTCCGGTGCGCGCGACTTGGACTGTTGATGCAGATCGTACACCGTAACGTGAACGTCGTAGTCGGAGAGGCATTCGCGGATCAGGTCCTCGACAATCAGCCAATTGCCGCCCGCCTCGCCGCAGCCAATGCGAGGAATGTGGACAGAAGCACTGAGCGAGAGAGCGAAATCGCGTAGCTCGACAAGTCCGCTCTTTAGATGCTGATAGCGGATTCGTGGAAGCCGCGAGGCACCATACCCGTGTTGAGCAACGATACTGAAAACGACGGTTGAATCGTCGACTCGTGCGTTATGCGTGTTGCCAAGCCGTAATCGTTTCGGGTCAGATTGCACCCAATCGAGAAAGTCTGATTGGACGGTTGGCCATTGCCGGCGAATCGCACTTGCGAATCCTGCGCCGCCCCAGCGAGCGGCACCATCATTAACCACTTGGGCAACGACCCTCTGTCCTGTGCCATGCGGCTTTGTTGCATCGCCGACGACGTAGCTCATACTGGAAACGGCTTCGCCACGGTCGCCTTTGCGATACAAGATTCCGGCAACGCGAGGATGCTGATGGCCGGGATAAGACGGAATAGCGACGGATTCGACGTGAAAAGTCTGCTCCTTGACCCAGGATTCGTCGCCCTTGGCCGTATAGCCTAGGGCTGCGCAGTTGGCTAGCCGAGTGGTCTCTGGAATTAGAAGACCGCTTTTGAGTTTAAACTCAGCCCCGTGACTCTCGACCGCATAGTCCAAGTGATAGCGATCTTCATGCGGCGAAGCGACGAATACTGCACAATGCTTACGTTCAAGCCTCACAATGCGAAGCAAGAGTGCTTCGACAGACACGTCGAACTTCTCTTGAAGGTGTACCACATCATCGATAGAAACTCGGCTCAACGAATCGATCGGTAGTTTCTCGGCCGGCATTAGGATTTCGGCAGCTGCTATGTTGCAAAGCATTTCGAGCTGCCATTCATCCTCTCGCATTTCAGCGCGAGAAACTCGATTGCGGACCAAATCCCGACAATCAGGAAAAAGGGTATGGGCAATCTCATGGGCAATGGAAAAACGTATGCGTCGTCGCGACTGGTTTGGGTTGTAATCGATGCGATAACCCGTACGGCCCTCCGGCGTCAACGATGCGTTGAGAACCTCCTGCGACGGCACGACACGGACATTTAAGATGTGTGCAAGATCAAAGGGATCAAATGGCGGACCTACCCATCCTTGCTCGATGGCGTCGAGCACCAGTTGGCGTGCGGAATTCTGGATCGTAGCTATCGGATCAGCATTCGCTGAGAGTCTTTGAACAGAAGAATTGGTCCACTCCATTGCCATGACGATCGTTCCTATAGGTCATTGTCAAAACGGCGAGCCAAGACCTAGCATCAAACGACTATTCGCACAATCTCTGCCTGACGGCCCTGGTCAGCGGTAGTGTATCTCGCCGCAGACTCGTGTCGCAATCGGAGTTCGAGCTGCGGAGTCAGGAAGTGATGCAGCGAACTTGGTGCGGGCGGCCGGACTTGAACCGACACTCCTCGGGGAACAGCGTCCTAAGCGCTGCGCGTCTACCAGTTCCGCCACGCCCGCACGGAAGGGAAGGTATAGCGCGGCGGGCGAGCCTTTGACAAGGAAATCTGACTAACCCGTCACGTCGTCGAGTTCCAAGGTTGGAGCATTCGTCCGGGATGTTGAGGGCACTTGTCTTTCCGGCCTCGGGCGCCGGACGTTGATTGCACCTGCATCGAGCGTGTTCTTAATGTGCGCGGCGTAGTGCTTTTGGATCATTTCGACGCTCGTGCGACAGTTTTTTGCAATCTGGTAGATATCGGCGCGCTCCATCAGACGCAGGCAGATGTAGGTGTGACGCAAGCTATAGAGCGTCCGTAGCCGACCGTCGCGATCATATTTGAGACCAAGTTCGTTCAGTATATTATTGAAAAGCTGACGGTGTGTCTTTGGAAAAACACGATCCGAGGATTGTGGTGCATTTCGTTTCCTGACCCGAAGATAAGGCCTAACAGCTCCGGCCGTGCTTTTGCAATAGCCGATCCCCGTCTTTCCACGAACCTCGATCTCCAAAATCGTCTCTTGGGTATCGGCATCCTGAACGACTTGTACGTCGCGATGCTCCAGTCGCTTGACTTCGTCAGGTCGTAAGCCGGTATTGGCCATTAAGAGCACGAGGTCATGTAGTTGTTCGCACTCCCACCGCCACATTTCCTTTTTGGGGTGCGCAGCACGCTCTCGTGTTGCCTCGTAGAGTTGTCGATATTCCTTGGGTGAGAACCACGCCCGATGCGACACTTTATGCGATGACTTGAATGGATGCGAGAAATCAGGAACATATTCTAGCCATTGGTGCCGCACTGCTGTCTTAAGCGTCTGACGTAGCGCAATCATCTCGATGGCGATGGTATTACGAGCTGGTGGCTTGCCCCGATAGCCGTTTTGGGCTCGGTGTATGCGGTACTCTTGCACAAGTCCGGGCGTAATTGCCGATACGACGACATTCCCAAAATAGGGGATTAGATGTCTAGCGAGTGTTTGCTCAATATGTTCAACCCACTTCGGGCTTCGTTCTCCGACAGTAAGAGCTCGGTATTCCGTTAGAAACTGTTTGGCAACGAACTCGAAGGTCTTCCCGCCCTTCAACTCGCCGACACGATCTTTGCCCTTGAGAGTGAGATACCAGTCTTCTGCAAACGCCGTCGCGAGCGCTGGATTCTCTTGTTTTGTGGACTCGCGCCACGACCGACCACCTAGATGCGTATAGCACTGCCAGAAGCGGCTGTTTGGCCGTTTATAGAGATGGAGTCGTCCTCCCATCAATTCCATTCTGTCCATGATCCTCCCGTGGTGCGCGATAGTGTGCAATGAATGTGCAACCGTAGCGCGACACGAATTTGGCGTCAACGACAAACTTAAGTCATTGTTCTGAATGCATTCTATTGATGTCTCGTTTTTGGATGCGCAAGGTTTAGGTCCTGGTTGGCGCTAAACCAACCGCTTGAATTCTCTACGACAAGATGCGCCTACCGTTAGAGTGTGCAAGAAAGTGTGCACACTCACACACAGCAATGTCAGTGCCATCAGTGCAGTGAATGCCGCACGGAGGTTGTCGGTTGCAAATGGGCTATTCCGGTGGATTCCCATTCCCATGTGGACTGTCCAAAATTCGACGGCCCAACGTTTTAATGCGATCGATATCCAGATCGTTGATCAAACCGCTATCATCCGCGCTCGTGGCGTTGAATGCCCTATAACGTGCAGTTTGCTGGATGTCTGCGAGGTAGCGGTACTCGTCTGACGAGATGACACCCGAATCGAGCGCACTTCGGATTTGGTCGTCCGACAGGATCGGTGGACTGCTGATCGTGTCAATCTCGGAAAGCGTACCATCGGCTTGAAATCGGAATCGTCCGACGACGGTTTTGGGGGTTGTTGATGGTAGCTCGACGACGTTGAATGTAAGCTCGATTTCACCATAGTCGCAGTCGGCGGCCGCCCGAATTGACCAATAAGGTCGTAGCGTAAGTGAGACCGTGACCGTATGCGCCGAACCAGCAGTGAGCGTTACCGGAGACCGAAGGTCATAACTGAAATCTGAGTTCAGCTGCTCGCCGTCCAGGATCAGTTTCCGACCGGCTCCTAAGCAAACGCAGCCATAGACGTAATAATGCGCGTCTATGTGAGTGAGATGAAGATCACTGTTGGCGACTAAAGTAAATGTCGCGGCCACTGTGAAGCGCGAGTTGGCATCGTATTTGTCTTCACCCGCGCGCATCCAATTATCTTTTCCGTGCGGTTGAATCACTACGGGATAGGGCGGAGCTTGTGGTTGACGGGCTAGGCTCCGGCGATATTCCCAGACCCAAAGTGCTAAGAACGTGTCTTCAAATGTATTTGTGTCGGGTCAGGGGGCGTGACATGAGGTTGATCATGGCGATGTAGATCATGGCCTCGCTGGTTTCGGTGTTGCGTTCGTAGTCGCGGGCGTGGCGGCGGTAGCGGACGAGCCAT